>NZ_DDDQ01000123.1:0-36259 GCF_002336325.1 Roseivirga sp. UBA1976
GCCTTCCACGCTATATTGATATAAGGCTTCCAGCTCATTTAAATAGAAAAACTCTGCTCTAACATGGTTTTGCAACAAGTGCTCATTTAAAGACTGTTTTATTAAGCCTTGTTCTTTCTCCTGATACTCTTGATGTACTTCAACAAGTCGTTTACGATAGCCCATTTCTATCCACCTAAATTAAGTAGCACCAATTCATTTTTATGTTTATCCACTCCGGAAATCAACTTGGTTATTTTTTCATGTTTCTTGGCTTCTTTGATAACATTTGCTAATTTTTCGTGTCCACCTCCTGCAAATTCCATCCTAAGTAGCACGTCATCAATCCAATCGTCACTCATTTGTTGTGGTAATGATCCAGCAGCAGGATTGAGCTGAATGGTACCACTGGCACTTACCTGCTTGGTCTCATTGATAATAACATCTTCAATATTACCTGATGCATCTCGCTTAATCAACACTCCGTCAAACCCATTGTTTCCTCCAAGCCCCGGGAAGTGAGAAGAATGAAACTCATACCCTTCCTGGGCTAAAAGACTATTAACCAAGTCCTCCGATTCGCTTCCAAGCGTATTAGCATCAAGGTTTTTCAAGTTATCAAACTTCTCTTTTAAGCCGGTATCAGAAAACTTAATTTTTCTTCCTTGACTAACTTTAGAACTCCTGACAAACCCATTGTGTGTGCAGTTTGTAAACTGCTCGAACCTTGTTGAAAGTTATAAAACTAAACAGACCTTTCTTTATGTTTTGATAAGCTGATAATCCCCGCTGTCAAATGGTCCAAAGGTTTCTAGAATTGCCTTTGTATTTATCTCATTCATATTGGAATGGGAAGGCGATTCAGTAAATCGTAGTTCCTTTTTAGCGTCATTATTAAAAAGTAGATCAGCGTTTTTTATATCTATTGTATAATCACTGTCATATTTATTTATGGGCTGAACGATTACTTGATTGCCTTTCAACGTAAAAGACATTAGAATGCACTTTTCAAAATCAAAACTCTTTACCGTAAAATCTACTCAATCTCCTATTCTAAAAACTTGAGAAGCAACCATTAACTCGCTGAATGATTTGAAATAGTAGGCATTTAACGCTATTACTATTTCATCGTTTTTTATTCTACCATTCCCGATAATACTTGGTTTTTCCAAGTAATAACCATTGTGTCCCAAAATCATGGTTTAACAAACTGTTTAATCAAACTATTATATTTATACCCGCTACTCCACTATTCTTCTTCATGCCACGGTATAAATCTCAAACGATCTTTAGTTCTCTCACTAATGAATTCTTTATCCGAAATCCTTTTATAATAGAACTTGTCCTCCCAAGGTTTTCCAATGTCTAAATGAAGACATAATTTGTCATTGTCAAACTCATACCGACTAGAATCCAAATTACTATTGGAAAAATCTTCTTTTTGGAAAATAGCATCAAGGGGATTCTGTTTGTATTTAGACGCTGTTAAAAACCTATCCTTTTCATGAAAATAGATAGCCTTGATAAGATAGTCAGGAATTCCGTTAAATCTCTCTTTAAATATTACAGGTTCATATATATAATACCCATTTTTTTTCATTATTTAATAAATTTTTTACTAAAATCATCGAAATTATAACCATTCTGAAATAAATATCTAACTTCCCTTCCATAATACCCCAGTTGGTTCACTCTATCATTGTCTAAACTTAATAAATAGCTTTTTAAATGTGATATACTAGTAAAAACTGATGAAGATATATTGTTAGTATCATAGAAAACATTATTGATGTTTAATGGATCGGCCGTAACTCTAATTTCATCTCCTCTTGATATGGCTTGGTTTAACCAGTTTTTATTAAACTCCCATTTTTCATCAACACTACCATTTGGTAAGTTTGCCAAAATATTCATCCCTCCCTTGTTACTACCTTGCTTCGCCAAACCAGTATTCCAAATGTTCTCAATTTGATTCTCCCATTTTCCAATAATCGTTGTTGTTTTATTTGGAACGGTAATAATATCTCCACCAAACCCAGTGTATTTAAAAGTCAGTACATTGTTAGTTACTCTGGCAACTTCATCTCCATTTTTACTAATTCGAACAATGTTTCCATCGATATCGGCTTTAAGCCCTTTTTCCAATGCTAAACCAATCTCATCAAGGTATTTTCTACCATACTTTACAAACTTAAACCCTTTCCGAACCACCCTTCCTGTTCGCCAAACGGCCTTAAATATTTTTCCTGGAGGCACAAACTCCAAAATTAAGCCGGTCACAGCACCAGCTATTAAAAATGCATCTCCATTATTAATACCTGTAACTGCGTCTCTAAATGCCAGGGTAATCCCTCCCCCGGGAAGGCTTTCGAGCAGCAATTCACCCAGCATAGGTTTAAATATTTCCCAAAGGGCTCCCCATTCTTCTGCTGAAAGTGGCCAACCGGTATCACCAACCTGAGCCTTCACCTCCGGAAATATATCTAGGGTAAAAGCAGTCTGGGCTACACTTCTCTGATCTTGATAGCTGAGTAAATCGTAATCAAAGGCATTGTCTGATAGGAGCACATAAGTATCTCTTGCCATAAGGGCCAGATCATACAGCTCTTGGTCTGATACATTTAAAGACCTCGCTAATTCATTTAGTGAATATGCATACTCTCTACTATTATCATGCTCATAGAGCTTATTGGACATTTGCAATAGGTAGAAGGAAACTTCGCTTCTTGAAGTATTAGAGGGTCCGTCTCTTAAGTATAGGTCTAAATCGGCATCTGACTCAAGATTGATGTGTTCTAAAAGATTCTCCGGGTTGCTAGAGTAATCATTAACGTAAGTTGCTCCTGTGCCAGTAACAAAAATTTGTTGAAAATAAATGGTGTAGCTTTGGGGAAGATAGGACTGAAAAGTAGGGATATAGCTCACAGGAGTGGGCCAGTAGTAATGTACATCATTATTATTTGGATCACCACTACTAATCTGTTCCAGTAAGTCATCATCGCCTTGTCCATCCGGAGTAACTGTATAGATTAGCATTTTACAGTTTTTATAGTATTTGGTTAGAACCTCACCGGTGCGTGCACTAACCACCTTCACTTCATCGCAGTTGCAACCAAATTCTCCAGGTTCACACGGTTCATATTGAGAAACATCATGTTGATCTGTTCTTTGAACTATATACTCACCATAATCAACAGAATTCACACCGAACATTTTATGATCGAAGGCAAGAAACTGACCTATAACCAATAAAGGCTGGAGTTCATGTTTGGTTTTAAAGTCAAAACTTTCATAGTGCTTTCGTGAAAAAATTTTCCAAAACTTTTCTCCTTCTTTTGTATTGAAATATACCAACAAGGCCTCTACTCTATCACCATTCTTATGTAGCACCGGAAATTGATATTCCACATCAAAACTTGAATCGGTATCTGCACTGCTTGAGCCAGCCATATAGGTTTGGCTAGATAGTTTAAATACCTCATCCCAAGCAGGATAGCCAGCATGTCCAACAATATCTTTAATGACATCTTCATCATATCTGGATCTAAAGTCTAGAATCGCATCGAGTACCTCGGTACTTGAGCCGTTGTAATCAAAAAAATCAGATATCATCTGGTTTTTTTGATCAATCGGTAGTACTATATCCTCTCTACATGAGTTGAATAAAACTAATGATATAAGAAAAAATAGAAGGTGTGAGCTTAATGCATTTTTCATAGTGTTGTTTATTTAAGGCCAAAAGAATATGAAAAAATAATTTTCAATTATAAAAAATTATATCTCTTGATTAAAACGAAACAATCAATAATTAGATGGAATAAAAATCTACACGCTTATTCCTTCCTCAAACCGAACTTTTAATTTTTCATCACAACCCTTTGCGGCTACGAAATGAACCAATCCACTAATTACCAAAGCCCCCATCTCTTAAAAAAACTTTAACACACTGAATTACTATGACTTAACCCCTCACACCTGGCAATAAACTCCCGGCTATTTTATTTTTTTTCTAAACTGTTAAAGTTTGTGAATTTTTTGGCACCGGATTTGTAAAAGCAGCACCGAGGTCGAACTGAGCCAGGTCAAAAACTCAAAATAGACAACTGTCGCAGAACACCTCAAATACACTTTTTTATTTTCAATGAGAACGTATTTGAAAAAAGGTATGGCTATCATAGTGATGGCTAGCCTGTACGCTTGTGCCAATGATGATTCGGAACTAGCACCCCAGAAAACTCCAGCGAGCATTTCTTTTGTACAAAACCTGTCGGTAAGCGAAGGTTCTGGAGAAAACATCATCAGTTTAAAACTAGACAAACCTGCCGGTGAGGCATCTACCGTAAAAGTGCAGGTTACCAACAGTCAGGAAGCCGCTTTTACCACAGTGCCCGCAACAATCAACAATCAGATTGAACTGAACATTGACAAAGGCGCTACGGAAACACAAATAGTGTTTAAGCCAACCAACGATGAGTTGGTTAATGCCGACCGAACCATTGGTTTCACCTTGTTGAGTGCAACTAACGGGCTACAGTTAGGCAGTAAGCCCAGTATTCAGGTGAGTATTTCCGATGACGACCAGGCCAACACGCAGCCTACAGTACTCAATTTTGAGGTATCTGTGGCCAAGGTAGAAGAAAGCCAGTCGGCCATCGTAAAAATTCTATTCTCTCAAAGAGCTACACAAAACGGAAAACTAACTCTGGAATTGGAACAGCTATTGGCCACCCAACAGTTTAGCACTACTCCGGCCATGAGCGGCACCGGTACTTTGGAGCTAATCATTGCCCAAGGTCAAACAGAAGTCTCTTTTGAAGTAAGCGTAGCTGATGATGCCCTTTTTAACCGTCACGACCAGGTTATGTTCACCATTACCCAGGTAGAAGGCAACTTCGCCATTGGTGAAAAAAGAAGCACCAAACTGGAGCTAATAGACAATGAATTGAAAGGAATGGCCAAATCTTTCACCTCCTCGGCTGGCAACTTCAGTAGCACAAAAACCTATGAATACGATCAGCAAGGCCGTGTGAGCAAGGTATACTGGGAAAGAGGCAGCCACCAACCGCTGAGAGGAGTTGACACTTACATCTATGCCGCCAACGGGTTAATTGAGAAGATTAACCAATATCCGGGCATCGATGAGATGTTTTATCAGACCAACGGCCGAATTACCCGCTCGGAAGTTATCAATCATGGAGTAGTAAAATCATACAGAGTTTACGACTACGATCAGGCCGGAAATGTAGCCGGTTTTGCCGAGTACACTTTACAATCTAACGGCACCTATCTTCAGTCTATCATTATGTTGTACTTATACCATGAAAACGGTAACCTGTATGCTCACTTAACCTATTCACCCGCGCAGGGCAGTGAAGACCCAACCCTAATTTCGGAACGATACTATGAGCACTACCTCAATGTGAGCAACAAGTTTAGCGCGGTAGAGGTAATTCCTACCATCAATGCCCAAAGAAACCTTCCTTCTTCTTTCCGCATGGTAGAAAATGGACATGATCTAAGCTATTCCATAAGCTATGAGTTTGACAACGAAGGCAAAGCCACTAAACGCCTGGCCAGATCGGGACAAGCCATGGAAACCGTGAACTACACTTACTATTAATACATCAACAATCAAAACAACAACCAAAAAGAGGTGTCCTGAAATTACCCGGGACACCTCTTCTATTTCTTAGGCCTAAAGCCAATTATTCCTTTTCTTCAGTAAGTAATAGTACTTTTTGGTTTTCGGTAATGGCATCAACCATTTTTGTATAGCTCACACGCTCTCCGTTTTTCTTCGAAACATAAAAATATTCAAGACCATCTAATTCCACAGTACACTCGCCCAAATCGTACCTCAACGACTTCACCACAGAACCTTCTACAATAGGGTTGTTATTAAGATCGAGCAGCTTGGGAGCTGTTGGCTCTTTTGGTTTTTTCTTGAATAGTCCGAACATAGCTTGTGTTTAAACGCTAAATATAAAAGGTGTTTTGAAATAATACGTACTCATAGCATCTCCTCCTTGCCCGATACCTCGCTCTGCGGGCCGTTTGTTCAGGAGATTACTGTCTTCTTAGGAATGACCATCCCGGTAACGTGTAATATTCCCAAAAACCGTTTTCTAAGGCTTGAAAAACACTAATTTTGCAGGCTTAATTAAGAACAATCGGTTAAACGGCAATGGCTGACTATAATCACAAGCAAATTGAGCCTAAATGGCAAAAGTACTGGAGAGAAAACCAAACGTTCAAAGCTTCGGTAGATAAGAGCAAACCCAAGTTTTATACTCTGGACATGTTCCCCTATCCTTCCGGAGCCGGGCTTCATGTGGGACACCCACTGGGCTACATAGCCACCGATATTGTTACACGCCATAAGCGAAACAAAGGCTTTAACGTATTGCACCCAATGGGCTTCGATGCCTTTGGGCTTCCGGCCGAACAATACGCCATTCAAACCGGGCAACACCCTGCCGTAACTACCCGCCAAAACATTGAGCGATACAAAGAACAGCTGGAAAACATAGGCTTTGCTTTCGATTGGGACAAAGAAGTACAAACCTGCGACCCTAAATACTATAAGTGGACGCAATGGATATTCATGCAAATATTCAACAGTTGGTACGACCATGACCTGGCCAAAGCACGAAGTATCGATGAACTCACAGCTATTTTTAGAGAGTCGGGCAATGCTCAGGTAAATGCAGCCTGCGATGATGACGCCCCTCTCTTTACAGCCGGGGAGTGGAATAGCTGGACCGAAGAAGAGCAGCAGCGCATGTTGCTCAAATATCGTCTCACTTACCTTTCGGAAACAGCCGTTAACTGGTGTCCTGAACTAGGTACCGTACTCTCTAACGATGAGGTTAAAGACGGATTTTCAGAAAGAGGAGGCCACCCGGTGATCCGAAAGAAAATGAAGCAGTGGAGCATGCGTATTACGGCCTATGCCGAACGCCTGCTGGAAGGTTTGGACTCTGTTGATTGGCCCGAACCTCTGAAAGAAATGCAGCGCAACTGGATTGGCAAATCCAAAGGAGCTGAGGTGAGGTTTCAGGTAGAAAACTCCGACATTGAGATTGAGGTATTTACCACCCGCATCGACACTATTTTTGGAGTAACTTTCCTATCGTTGGCGCCTGAAAGCGAACTAACCGCCCAGCTCACTACACCCGAGCAAAAAGAAGCGGTTGAAGCCTATGTGGCCCAGGCAGCTACTCGTTCTGAGCGAGACAGAATGGCCGATGTGAAAACCATTTCAGGAGTTTTTACGGGAAGCTATGCCATTAACCCATTCAACGGTGAAAAAGTACCCGTTTGGGTGGCCGACTATGTATTGGCCGGTTATGGAACAGGCGCTGTTATGGCCGTACCTTGTGGCGACCAAAGAGATTATGACTTCGCGAAGCACTTCGACTTACCGATAGTTCCGGTAATCAAAGATGCTGACATTAGCGAACAGGCCGACCCAACCAAAGATGGCATTATGATTAATTCCGGCTTCCTAAATGGCCTTACTTGTAAAGAAGCCATAGACAAAGCCATTGAATTTGCGGAAGAAAAAGGCGTTGGGAAAGGCAAGATTAACTACCGCATCAGAGATGCTATTTTTGCCCGTCAGCGTTATTGGGGAGAGCCGGTTCCGGTGTACTTCAAAAACGATATTCCTTATCTGGTAGACGAAAAAGATTTGCCAATCATTCTTCCGGAAATTGACAAATACCTCCCTACAGAAGATGGCGACCCACCACTGGGCAGAGCCGAAAACTTTACCTACACTCCGGCTGGAGAATCTGAAGCTTATCCGCTTGAACTAAGCACAATGCCGGGTTGGGCCGGTTCCAGCTGGTATTGGTACCGTTACATGGATGCGCATAATGAAGAAGCATTTGTAAGCAAAGAAGCTCAGGAATATTGGGAAAATGTAGACCTCTATATTGGCGGCTCAGAGCATGCTACAGGTCACCTGCTCTACTCCCGCTTCTGGAATAAGATCTTGTTCGACCTGGGACATGTCAATCAGGAGGAGCCCTTCAAAAAGCTCATTAACCAAGGGATGATTCAGGGAAGATCGAATTTTGTTTACCGATTGAAAGGCGAAAATAAATTCGTTTCTAAGGGTTTGAAGAAAGACTACGATGTGGCAGAAATGCACGTTGACGTGAACATTGTTCGCAATGATGAGCTCGATATTGAAGCTTTCAAAAGCTGGAGGCCAGACCTAGCCGATGCCGAATTTATTTTGGAAGACGGCAAATACATCTGCGGCTGGGAAATTGAAAAAATGTCCAAGTCGAAATACAATGTGGTGAATCCGGACGATATCATTGAACGATACGGTGCGGACACCCTTCGTTTGTATGAGATGTTCCTTGGGCCTTTGGAACAATTCAAACCATGGAACACCAACGGCATTGACGGTGTAAAGAAGTTCCTCGGCAAGCTTTGGAGATTGTTTCACAATGACCGCGGTGAGTTTGAAGTATCGGATACTGCACCAGGCAAAGATGAGCTAAAGTCACTGCACAAAACCATTAAGAAGGCCGAAGAAGATATTGAACGCTACTCCTTCAACACCTCAGTGTCTACTTTCATGATCTGCGTGAATGAGCTTTCTGCTTTGAAATGCAACAAAAGAGCGATTCTGGAAGATCTGCTGGTGGTTATTTCTCCTTATGCCCCGCACATTACCGAAGAACTTTGGTCTCTTCTAGGCCATACAACCAGTATAATCGATGCTCCTTACCCTCAGTACAAAGAAGAATACCTGAAGGAAGATGACATTGAGTACCCTGTAATGGTGAATGGTAAAATGCGAACCAAACTGCAACTCTCGGCCGACCTTGACAAAGCCGAAATAGAGGCCGCTGCTCTGGCCGATGCCAACGTGCAAAAATGGTTAGAAGGCAAGTCTCCCAAAAAAGTGATTGTTGTACCGAAGAAGATTGTAAACCTTGTTGTTTAAAGTTCAAAGTCATGATACTGCGGAAGCCTGTTTTAGTGCGTCATTCTGAGAAAGCCGATGAGCCAAAAGGCTAATAAGCGACCGAAAGAATCTCCAACGGTCTTGCACCTGACTTGGTGGTCTGATAACTAAAAATTAAAACCCTGAATTGTAAAGCAGCTCAGGGTTTTCTTTTGGTGCAGACTCATGGTTAGCAGGGATACTATCCCCGTCTTGGAAGTAATTTCCCAGTAAGTGGCACCTTTATGGAATTCAGACTAACGATGTTTGCAAGGACACTCCTCCTTGGCGAAGGAGGTTGGGAGGATTGGCCTTTCAAATAATAAAATATGGTTGTTCTAATCCCCCCTGCCTACCGGCAGGCAGGCCATTCCCTCTTTTCGAAAAAGGGGGAATGGCCTCTGCTAGATTGAAGAGCAACATATCTAGTGTTTTTCAATTGAACATTCCGTTAAATGCCTTTTTCTAGTAAATCACTTCTTGGAGGGGGTGCCCTTCGGGCGGGGGAGGACACTCGTTGAATGATCTTTTCAGCACACCTATGAGAGACTTCACTATAGATTACCAGGCAGATCCCTCCGCTGCGGTCGGGATGGAAAAACAGGCTTCATCTGGATAAATAACCCACGCCTTTCAGTATATCATAAAGGGGATGTTGAGAAATGAAGTCATCAGAGTCCTCTAGCGAGAGACTCTGATGGTGATTAGGTTCTATGAAAACGGGTACTTCAAAGGCCAGCCTCTACTACTGGCCCTCTTTTTTACCCTGAGCAAAGCGAAGGGCCTGTCAAGTACCTATGCCACCTGAACATTCCCTAAATAGGTGCATGCAATTGCTCTTGCTTTGACCACAGCATCGCAACACCCTCAGTGTCTCCTGCAAGGGACACTGAGCACCAACGTATAGCACATCAGAGTCCTCTGGCGAGAGACTCTGATGGTGGTTAGGTTCTATGAAAACGGGTACCTCAAAGGCCTGCCTCTGCTACTCGCCCTCTTTTTCACCCTGAGCAAAGCGAAGGGCCTTATGCCACCTGAACATTCACCCAAATAGGCGTATGCAATTGCTCTTGCTTTGACCACAGCATCTTGGTACTTTAGGTCATCCGGTAAAATTAAGAATGAATAATGATGCGAATGACCACAAATGTTGACCAATACCTTGCAGAAGGCTGTGGCCGATGTTCGCTGGGAGGAACCCCCGACTGTAAGGTGCACCAGTGGAGCCAAGAACTGCAAAAACTACGATCCATTGCGTTAGAATGTGGTCTGACCGAAGAAAGCAAATGGGGCGTACCTTGCTACACCTACCACGGTGCCAACGTGGCCATGATCAGCGCATTTAAAGATTACTGCTCTCTGAGCTTTTTCAAAGGCGCTCTGTTGAAAGACAAGTATCAAATGCTTGAGAAGCCCGGCCCCAATTCTCAAGCAGCCCGCTTGTTTAAGTTTACTAACCTTGAACAGATACTACAGGCAGAAGACTCTATCAGGCTCTATTTGTTTGAAGCCATTGAGGTAGAAAAGAAAGGACTCAAAGTAGACATGCAAGCCAAAAACCAGTTAGACTATCCTGACGAATTGCAGGCCAAGTTTAAGGATATGCCCGAACTGAAAACAGCTTTTGAAGCACTCACTCCGGGCAGACAAAGAGGTTACATCATTCATTTTTCTCAACCCAAGCAATCAAAAACTCGCTTAGCCCGAATCGAAAAGCTCATACCCAAAATTATGGACGGCAAAGGATTCTTTGATCGGTAACCGGCCTGCGCCTACTCCTAATGAGCCATAGCCCATGCCGCTAACAGCATAATGTCATCACTATTTTTTTAATTTCATTTTCTCGATGAAAATTCCTGAAGCTGCCTTACCAAACCTTCCCCGGCACTGGGACGCTTAATGCCTTCTCTAACCAGCTTTCCGTCTTTGGTAATTACTAAGTAAGTAGGAAAGCCCGTGATCCCTACTTCCTTATCCAACTTTTGATATTGTTCCTCATTGAGGAAATAATTATCACCAACGAGCTCATGCTTTTTCACCATTATATCAAAAGACTTTTTGGTAGACTGAGCACAGAGGTAAACATAAACTACATCTTTAATCTTGCTCTCTTTAATCCGCTTCATATTAGAGAACTCTCCTATGCATGGCCCACACCAGGTGGCCCACACATCAATATAAACCACCTTGCCTTTGTACTTTTCCTTAAGCTCTCTTAAGATGTTGTCAGAAGACTCAGCAATCTCTACCCCTTCTACAAACCTGGCATTCTTCAAAATTTCAAAATCCGCAATGCTCTGCTCAATACTTTCAAGAACCGAGGGCACCAGGTTTAAACCACCCAACTTTGCCTGGATGTAGTCGGGCACCTGCAACCCCTTGGTAGTAAAGTTCATGTTAACGTAGGTGGCCACAATACTAGACCTTTGAACCGTACTCAACCCTGCAATCTTCGATATCAAGTGATCCCATCTCACCTTTCTCTGAATATCAAGAATATCTTCCTTATAAGACTCGAATATGGGCTTTATATCTCCTTTAAAAGACAGGTTTCCGAAAGTATTTTTCCTGCTCCTTTCCTTCTCTTTCCATTCGTTTATGATGCCACGGTTTTCTTCACTTATGCTTTGGTTTGATAGAAACTCATACACGTACTTCAAACTGCGATCATGGATAGCCTTGTATTCCTTTGGCATTGCGGCCATGGTAAATTCCCGCGTAAGATTGGCATAGTTATCGGTCATCAGGTCACCAATCTCATCAGGCATCAGGCTCACCACTTTATCCAAATACTCATCAGACACATCTACCGCCTCAATTCTTCCTCCATTTTTACCAAGATTGTGCATCCATATATATCTTCTTAGATCATCGGCTGCGTAGGTTCTTACATCGCGTAAACTATAATCTTTTATGAACGAACTTGTAGGAACTGAATCGAAGTAGCTCTCATAGAACCGATGATGCGACTGCCAAAGCTTTAGTCTATACTCCAGGTAAGCATCAGAATCCAGGGTTTTCTGAAGACTATCATTCTCCTCATAGTTTCTGATCTTCATATATTCAGGGTGCAGCATACGAAACTCTTCATTCTCAGCGGCCAAATCGCCCATAAAATCTAACTTTTTAGCGGTAGTCCAGCTTCCCTTAAATGAAGCTTCATCAATTACCATAGCCTGTTTAGCTCCCGGTGTTGAGAAATAGTAAAAAAAGGCATCACCAACGCTCACCATTACTGATTGCGGATATTCAAGTGGGTATATAATCTTAAATCTCCCCCCGCTATCCACTTCTTCTACAAACTTCTTCTGCCCCTCACTAAAGGCATGATTATAAATAATAGATATGGTCAGAGGCATTGTATCTTTAGGTATCACTATACCCTGCAACACTACCTGGTCTTTCTTGAAAAAATCTTTACTCACATCTGTCTTCCCCACCTCTCTACTCGAAATGTTAGTAGACTTATAATTTTGTACAGGTAATGACACTCCATTTGAGGTTAAAACACCTCTGTTCCCGTTCTTTCTCAGGCTCAATTCAGTCTCCCCTTCCTGATTCCTTAAGCGCAACTTACCGTTACTAAACTCCACTACGTCCCAGAAGTCGGCCTTGTAAAGTGCATACTTTTCTGAAAGCAACAATTGGAGTTCATTTGTTCCATTGCTTGAGTACCATCGCCCCGTTACTTCTTGAATACTCTGAGACTGTACTTTGGAAAAACCAAAAGATAAAAGAAGCAATAGAAGGTAAAGTCTTATTCTCATGTCTACTTGAATTAAATCTTTAGTTATTAAACTAAATAATTATTACTTTAAATATCAAGGATTTAGAATTAAGATTGCTTTGTTATCAAATTCGTTCAGCCAGAAACGCTCCATAAGTGGTGATGAATATGCAAAGATGTCTGATCCTACCTTTACTACTTCTAAGCTTCAACCTATTTTCTCAGGTAGAAGGAACTATCTCTTTACCCAATGGCCACATGTATTACCGAGCATTTGGTGGCGGTCCGGACACTTTATTGATCATAAACGGTGGTCCGGGAATGAGCAGTGAAGGATTCGCTGATCTGGCTGCTGAGCTAGGTAAAAATTGCCTGGCCATTATATACGATCAACGAGGCACGGGGAAATCTAAAATCGACATAGTTAGTGAACGAAGTATGAGTATGGACTTACTGGTCGAAGATATTGAAACATTACGTACACACCTCGGTGTAAAATCATGGGTAGTTTTTGGGCAATCTTTTGGTGGCATGTTGGCTTCCTATTATACCACCAAACATCCAAGTCGGGTAAAGGGCTTAATCCTCTCCTCATCTGGTGGCATAGACTTGGAGGCCTTCGATGATTTAGATATTCCTGGCCATTTGAATGATGAGCAAAGGCAACGATTCAATTACTGGAGCAGGCAAATCAGCAACGGTGACACCTCATTCCATGCCCGACTGGAGAGAGCCAAAAACCTGGCACCCGCCTATCTATACCATGACAGAAAGGAAGATATAGATGCCATTGGCCTCCGTTTGACTCAGGGCAATATGGAAGTAAATGGCATTATCCATCGCAATATGCAATCCATGGGTTTTGATTGTAAACCGGGCTTACAAAATTTCAGTCAGCCTGTGCTCATTTTACAGGGCACCAACGATATTATACCAAAGTCTATTGCTGAAAAAACTCACGCACTCCTGCCCCACTCAAAACTGGTATTGCTGAACAATTGCGGCCACTACGGTTGGTTGGAGCAACCTGAAACCTACTTTAATGAAATACGCAGTTTTTTGAGTAACCTAAAATAGACCGCCCCGGATAAATACGGTGTAACCTGCCTTTCACTCACAAGACTAAAAGAGCATAATATACAGGCCTCAATTGGGCTTTTTGAAAACATTAACGCCAACAATGACGGGCATTTGAATCACAAGGAGTTACTTGCTAGCCAAAACAGCACTCATGGACCTACTTAACCGCACACTAATAATCTTTTGCCTGCTTTTAGCGCAGGTTGGTTTTGCACAAAACACTCACCTGTATACACCACCCCAAACCTTAAACCATGATGGTTGGCTAACCTCCGGTTTAAGCGAACAGCGTATAGACACGGCTTCCATCTATAAAATGTTATATAGCCTCAGAGCTCAGGAGCATCAGATACACAGTATCGTTCTGGTTAGAAACAACCGCCTTGTACTAGAAGAATACTTTGGCGAAGGTGCGCGCCAAAATCCACATGACCTTCGCTCAACTACCAAAAGCATAAGAGCCATTCTCATGGGCATTGCTGTAGAAAAAGGGTTCATAAAAAGTATAGACGACTCCATATTCGACTACCTGAAAAGCCATGCACCGGAGAAAAATTCGATTGCTCAAAAACAGCAAATCAGCATCAGGCATTTGCTCACCATGTCGAGCGGACTCGATTGCAACGATTGGGACAAAAACTCCCTCGGGCAAGAAGATAAAGTGTACCGAAAAAAAGACATTATTCAATACACTTTAGACCTTCCGTTAATTAATACTCCTAGCGAAAAAGCCGCTTACTGTTCAATGGGGTCAATACTAACAGCCGAAATCATAAGCCAGGCTTCAGGCATGTCTATCGATTCATTTGCCAAGAAATATCTTTTCGATGAGTTGGGAATAGACCATTACTTTTGGGGGCACACCAGCAAAAAGCAGGTCATACCATCTGCAAAACGCCTATACATGACCTCTCGCGATATGGCAAAAATCGGTCAACTGGTACTTAATAATGGGCAATGGAATGGTAAACAATTGGTTTCGAAACAATGGCTTACCGAAGCCACTAAACCCAACGTCAAAATTACCGGCATGGACTATGGCTACTTCTGGTGGTCCATTCCTTTCAAGGTAAATAACCAAACCATCCATTCTATTATGGCCACGGGCAATGGCGGACAGTACATTATGATTTTCCCCAGCCTGGAGCTTATTGCCGTTTTTACCGGTGGGGCATACAATAGTGAGGCAGACAAGGCACCATTTGCCCTGATGCAAAACCTTATTTTCCCTGCCGTAAGGCATTGAAAGCCTTTGGCAAGGGTAACCTTTTCTTCTTTTTGGTATATCTCCAAAAGAACCTATGAAACAACACCTCAACAAAGAAAAAGCTACCGAAAGCAGGTCTGCGGCTAACCGGGTCTCAACAAACAGCCAACCCATTCAAACCAAAAGTATTCCCGGAGGAGTGATTCAATTGGGCAAGAAAAAGAACGCTATAAAGAGAGCCAAAGATCAAAAGGGAGGAGTAAAGCATCACATTCGCCCTGAATATCAGGATGAAAACGAAAAGCAGATGGAGCTAATAGCCAGTGGGATTGACCGAAAAGAAGCCAAGCGAATGGCCAAAGCAGCTTTAAAATAAAAAAGGATAGTTAAAGGTCTAAAAGCCTGGCTTACCGCAAAACATTTATGCTTAAATAACCGTGGGTTGCAAAACACGCCTTACTCATCGGGTACCTGATAAAAATGAAAGCTTGTCAAAGAGTCAAATGAGCCGGAGGCCACAGTCTTAAGTACATATTTCTCAATGCATCCTATCCCCTCTCACTTCCAGAGACTCAATAATTTTGGCCTCCTCTACAAGAAACTCTTTCCAGCGTTTCGATACATACTCTTCACCCATATATGACTTAGCCAGGCTCAAAAAGTTTTTGTAGTGCCCTGCTTCCGATACCATTAGTTCATAGTAGAATTTTTTGAGTTCTTCGTCCTCAATATGCAGGTGTAGCATCTTAAACCGCTCGCAACTTCTGGCCTCAATAAGGGCGTTCATGAGCAGTTTTTCTACCAGTTGCTCTTCCCGGCCTCCACCTTTCTTAAGAATACCCTGGAGCCTGATTACATATTCGTCCTTTCGCTGTTTGCCCAACTTCATGCCGCGCTTGTTGAGCTGCTCAATTACACGCTCAAAGTGGCTCCACTCCTCAGCCACCACCGGGGTCATCATATCCACCAAGTCCTTTTTGTCTGGGTATTGCACAATAAGCGAAATACAGGAAGATGCTGCCTTTTGTTCGCAATAGGCATGGTCTACCAAAATATCTTCAATATTCATTTGAGCAATATTGACCCAACGCGGGTCGGTGGGCAACTGAAGCCCTAACATATGGTTGGTGAATTTTTCGGACATGCCGCAAAGGTAAAGCCAGCCATTCATATTCAAAAACCACAGTTTTGAATTAATCCATATTGCTATTTCAACTTGGTTAATTTCTATGATTAGGCCATTTTTGTCCCTTTCAACGATAAATAACAACATGAAAAAACTCCTACTTTCTACTGTAGTACTCTGCTGCCTGAGTGTTGTGCTTTCTGCACAAACCGATTCCGTTGTGGTAAAAAAAACAGGATCATGGGGCCTTAACTTTGCCAATGTTGGGCTTTCCAACTGGGCGGCCGGGGGCGAAAACTCCATTGCTTTAGGCACGGTATTCAACACTAAAATTGTAAGAACACACGGTCAGAACAAATGGACCAATCAGCTCGATTTTGCACTGGGTGGTGCCAAGGTAGGCGATAAAGACTTTCGCAAAACAGACGACAACATAATCCTTATCTCCAAGTATGCCCATGCCTTCGACCCCACCTGGTCGTTTTCCGTTTCGGGTATCTTTAGAACACAACTGCTGGAAGGTAGGAAGTTCAGCCCCAACCCGGTGATTCCCGGTGAAGAAATAGCTCAAAAGATTTCGAATTTTATGGCCCCGGGCTACCTCACCATCAACCTGGGTATTGAGTACGACCCAAGCAAAGTATTTACCCTTTCTTTTGCTCCGGCTGCCGGTAAATTCACCTTTGTAATGGACGATGACCTGGCTGCTGCCGGTGCTTTTGGTGTAGCCCCCGACAAACACTACAGAGCAGAATTTGGTACTAACATGTTGGCTGTGCTGGATCTGCCCATTATGGAGAACATCAATTTTAAAAGTACGCTCAACTTTTTTACAGCCTACGATACTTTTGGCAATGTAGATACCAACTGGGAAACTCTATTGGTTATGAAGGTGAATAAATGGTTCAACGCCACCTTTGGTACTCAATTGATTTATGACGATGATATTTTGATTGATACTGGCGATGGAGGAAACCCTGAAAGAGCTATTCAGTTTAAGCATGTGCTTAATTTTGGCGCTAACTTCTCGCTGTTTAGCAACTAATCGAAGAACAACCACCTTACCCCCATATCCAGCGTACGCCCCGTACCTGGATATGTAGGGGTTACAAAATACCCCTTCTGCGAAAGCTGATTTACGTGGGCCATTTTAACGAGAAACAGAAAATTGCCCACCTTAAAATTGAGGAATACATCGGCCTTAACATATTCATTGTTCTCAAACCCATTTTGCAAATAAAACTGCTGCACCACCGGGTCATAAGCCAAGCCTTCATAGGCCGACCGGTAATAGGCCTCAATACCGGTATGAACGATCATTTTACCATCGAATATCTCGTTTTTAAAGGCAATTTGAGACAATGCCAGAAGTTGAGGAACTCTGTAATTATTAGCCGAACCTCCTGACACGGAGGTATAGTGTACAGTGTTGCTCCAACGAATACGAGAGGTTAGCTGCCAGTCGAAGTGAGCCCCCGGAGTTAAGAGCAAAACATCGCTATTGGCCTGTTCCGGTAGCTTATTTTCATTGAAAAAGATGTAGTTGGAAATGCGACTAAAGCGAACAAACGGACGAAACGAAACACGAGCACCATTAAGCTTCAGTGTTCCGGTCAGGTGATCGGCCGACTCTGCCGAGAAATCATTGGTCCAGCTTCTTTGCTGACCATTGTATCGGTCTACGAGATAAGAAGGTTGCCTGTTTAGCCTTGTAAATCGGGCTTCAAAAAAACTACTGGTAAAGTCACCTTCAATCCTGTAGTTTCCTTCAAACATAAATTCACCCGAGGCCGTGAGGAATATTTCAGGGGTTATTTGCTGACGAAGCGTACCGCCCACATAGTGCTCCAGATCGCGCCCGGTATAATTCTCCCTAAAAATCTGATAGCGCAAAGCCCTATTCTTATAGTAAGCCGTATATGAAAACTTCTTTGTGCGGCCTTTTAACCCCACCTCGTTGAGCAACTCTCTAAAAAAAGAACCTTCAGCCACGGTATCTCTGGTTTTTCCGGGAGTAGCTTCATTATATATGTATTGATCAAAACCACTCAAATCGTAGGCATCGTAGTACCTCACCAGTTGCTCAGCATATTGTCCCGAGTGGTATACTTGAAATATCGAGTCCAGATCGTATTGCTGGTAAATATGAAAGCCTCCTCGTTTATCATAACTCTCAGCTCCACTCAGATTTACGTTGGCATCGCGGCCATCAAAATAAGAATGTGGTTTATTCTGAGGGTTATTGCCGGTGAGTAAAGAAGGGTCTACTACCCCACCTTGCTCGCTCACCGTATGTTTAAACTGTGTTGTATTAAAGAGCAACAAGTATTTTTTCAACCCTTTAGGACGAAGAAACCCAAAAATATTCCAGTCGTTGCTGTTCACATGCCTGTCACCACGAGTCAAAAAAGCCACCTGCTTATCAGCCCTGATGGAGTTAAAGTTCATGCCAATGTTGAACTGGGTGCTGTCATTAAAAGTAAAGGTCACGCGGGTAATGGATCGGCCTCCTCCGGCAAATAAAGCCTGAATATCAGTATAGGGTGAGCGTGTATCGAAATAACGAATCTGGTCTGGCGTTGTCGCAAAAGCATCATAGGCATGATACCCCGAACTACGCCCAATGGTATTGGCCGGTTCGTAAAAGAGAGAACGCTGGGCTGTGCCCACGTTGCCAAGGTTCTGAATCAAGTAGCGATTTCGCTCCAAATCACTCACCCTGTGCATGTTATCGGGCAGCGTATCGGGGTGCCGAAAAACGATGTTGTTAAACTTAAAATTCTTTTCGTAAGTAAAGCGGGTGCTTCGGGCATTGTAGTTCTGTGTGTTGGCCTGCGCCTCGGCATCTCTCGCTCTCATTCGGGCCTCCAATAACGAATCGGTTTGGCTGGAAAACGAATTAATATCTTGCCCATTTGCCACGCCAAGGCAGAAAAATAAGACGAACAGAAAGAGTGTTTTTTTAAGCACGGCCAAAATTAAGAATTCAGTTCACGTTTTCTGCCTTCAATGCATTCTAATAAAAGTTTCTCAAAAATTTCCGGCCTGTCGATACTCACCTCAATCGGTTGATAAAAAACATTGAATTGCCGTATAAGCGGATGGTCTGCAAAAGGCAAAAGTCGTACCATGTCCTTTTCAGTAGTGACTATGGAAAGCCGCTTTCCGTTAAGCTTTCTTAAAATCCGGTCCAGATCGGCCGACTTGAAGTTATAATGGTCTACAAATTCGAATCGTTCCATTAGTGTAAAACGCTTCTCCAGATACTCATAAAATGGCTTAGGCCTGGCAATGGCAGAGATTACAGCTACTTCCTTCTCAATCTTAGCCTTATTGAACACAGGTTTTAATTCTCCATACTCTATGCTGGAAAAAAAGACAGGAGCCACAGAATTATAAGCTCTCACTTCTTTCTCTATTTCAGCTTTTGTTGAATCTGATATCGTTTTTGGGCATTTGGTAATGACAATAGCATCGGCACGCCCAGCCTCACTTCTGCCCTCGCGCAAACGACCAGCCGGCAGAACAAGGTCTCTGTAAAACGGGGCAGAAAAATCGCTAAGCATAATATTGAAGTCTCTGCTCACTTTTCTGTGCTGATAGGCATCATCCAGAAGTATCAGCTCCGTTTCCGGATAATCCATAAGCAAGTGGGGAATGGCCAAAATGCGCTCTTCACCCACTACCACCTTTATTTCCTCACCAAACTTGCGATAAAACTGCAACGGTTCATCACCCAGAGTGCGAGCCGTATCTTCCGGTGTTGCTATGCGCTCACCGGTAGTTTTCCGTCCATACCCACGGCTCACTGTAGCCACTTTATAACGATCTTTCAACCGACCAATCAGGTATTCGATCATTGGTGTTTTACCCGTCCCCCCTGTAGAAAGGTTACCCACCGAAATCACCACACGGTCAAAAGTAGTTATGGGGCGGCTGCCATTGTTGTACTGTATATTCCGCAAGCGCATTATACCGGCATACAATACCGAAAAGGGAAACAATAAATACCTAATGATTTTCATAGCAGGCTGACTATCTTAGCCATTGAAAGACGGAAAATATGGCAAAGATAAAGGATATCACAGATTTTCTAGAGCAAATAGCCCCACGTGCTTATCAGGAAGGTTACGACAATGCCGGACTACTTACGGGAGATCCCAAAATGGAGGTAAAGGGCGTACTTTGCACACTGGACTGTACCGAGTTAGTTGTTGATGAAGCGGTGACCAAACAATGCAATTTAATTGTGGCACATCACCCCATTGTATTCAAAGGACTTAAACAGCTCAATGGCAAAAACTATGTGGAGCGCACCATTATTAAGGCCATTAAAAATGACATTGCCATTTATGCTATTCACACCAATCTGGACAATGTACACACTGGCGTGAATCGTAAAATTGCCGACTGCCTGGGGTTAAACAACCTTCGCGTTCTTGCGCCCAAGGCAGATACACTCACCAAACTGGAAACCTTTATCCCTACTCAACATACCGATGAAGTGTTGAATGCCATGCACGGGGCCGGAGCAGGTCACATTGGCAACTACAGCCACTGCAGCTTCCGAATTTTAGGCACAGGCACTTTTAAGCCTAACGATAAGGCTAACCCGACCATAGGCCAACAAAACCAACAAGAATTTGTAGAAGAAAACAAGGTAGAGCTCATATTTCCAAGCCATTTACAGGCCCAGGTAGTAGGTGCACTCCAAAAGGCTCACCCTTATGAAGAAGTAGCCTATTATCTGCAACCACTTAAAAACACCAATCAGGAAGTAGGAGCCGGTATGGTTGGAGACCTTGAGCAGCCCATGAGCGAACAAGACTTTCTCGCTCATCTAAAAAACAGCATGCAGCTCAATACCATTAAATATACCCCCCTAAGCCACAAACCCATTCAACGAGTGGCGGTTTGTGGCGGTGCAGGCAGCTTTCTGTTAGGCACTGCTATGGCAGCCGGTGCTCAGGCCTTTGTTACTTCTGATTTCAAGTACCATGAGTTCTTTGATGCGGAAGAAAAAATAATGATTGCCGACATCGGACACTATGAGAGTGAGGTATTTACAAAAGAGCTGCTTGGTGCGTTTATCAGTGAAAATTTTGCTAATATTGCAACCTATTTGTCAGAGGTGAATACGAACCCCGTAAAGTACTTCTAAAAACACGGTTAATGGAAAAAACAGTTGCACAGAAATTAGAGGCGTTACAGCATCTACAATCTATTGATTCTCAGCTAGATGAAATTAAAAAAGTAAGAGGTGCCCTGCCCGATGAGGTGGCCGATCTGGAGGATGAGATAGCTGGATACGAAACAAGAATAGAGAAATTTAAAAACGAGCTTGCTGAGCTCGAAGCCAATATTGCTGATCACAAAACTCAGATTAAGAACTCTGAGGCGCTGATCAGAAAATATGAAGAGCAACAAATGAATGTTCGAAATAATCGTGAATACGATGCCATTACCAAGGAAATCGAACTTCAGAATTTGGAGATTCAAATCTCAGAAAAGCGAATAAAAGAAGCTTTCGTTAAAATAGACGCGAAGAAAGAAGAGATTGAGCGCACTGAAAACGAGCTAAGCGAAAGAAACAAAGACCTTGACACCAAAAAATCGGAGCTTGAGGTATTGACTAAAGAAAGCGAAGCCGATGAAGAAAAGCTCTTGAAAGATCGCGAAAAAGCAGTTAAAAACATTGAGGAGCGACTTCTTAACTCTTACACTAAGTTGAGAAATAATGCCCGAAATGGTCTGGCCGTTGTGCCGGTAAGCCGTGGAGCTTGCGGAGGCTGTTTCAACATTGTTCCTCCTCAGCGTCAGGCCGATATCAGAGACAGTAAAAAAATCATTGTTTGCGAACATTGCGGCAGAATCTTAGCCGAGGTAACCGATGAAATTGTAACTGAAGAGAAAAAACCAGCAAGAAGAACCAGAAAATCAGCTAGTTAATTCACTGATGTTTCTTAAAGAATATAGTAAATGGATAGGCCTTCTGGCTTATCCATTTTTTTTGTGCCTTGTTTTGAACAGCCAGGGACAGTCTGCCCGTACTCTTGACTTACTAAACTTAGCACTGCAACCCGGTGAGGCGCCCCAAAAAGCCCGTACTAATACAGACCTGCAGGAAATATATACTCAAAATCTTCACGACTTTGTTTATCTCATCTTTCATGAATCAGATTCTGCTTATGAGGCTCTCAAGCCCCTGGAAGATCAGCGGTTAAAAGCCATAAGCAAAGCTTCCGATCAATCGGCCTGGAAAGGTTTTGTAGAAGCCGAGCTAAAGCTGCAATGGGGCTTCCTAAAACTAAAATATGGCGATGAATGGGGGGCATTTTGGGCCATCAGATCAGCCAATAAAAGTATTGAACGCAACCTCAAGGCTCATCCAGATTTTCAGCTCAACCATAGAACACGCGGACTTTTGCAAATTCTCTTTGGTGTTACTCCGGAAAACTATCGCTGGGTATTTAATCTATTCGGCATGAGAGGCACCGTAAATGACGGCCTCAATCAACTAAAACAAGTCCCAAACACCCATTCCATGCAATCTTTGGAGTCCGCCATAATATTGGGAATGGTTTACTCCCACCTACTGGAAAACTTCTCCATGGCGCCTTCATTCATTGCCAATCACAAATGGAGCAACACGCCACTGGCCTCATACTTCCAGGGCATTATTATGGCCAAATCTCACCGGGCCGAAGAAGCTCGTCAGCTGTTTTATCAAGTAAGGAGCAAAGTGCCTTTTGCCGCATATTTGCTTGGCGAAACGTATTTTCAACAGGGAAAATACACCGAAGCCATCGACCACTTTAGTAGTTTTATACAGTCATTTAAAGGAGCCAGCTACCAAAAAGATGCTTTACTTAAAATGGGGCTGAGCGCCAAATTTATGAATAGGCCGTCTGAGTTTAACCACTACATTCGGCAGGCTAAAGAAAAAGGTAGTTCAGGCACTGAAATTGACAAAAACGCAGAAAAGATACTGGAAAACCTGGGGCAAACGCACTGGCCCATGCTTCAGCTTCGGTTTGCCATAGATGGCGGCTTTTACGAGTTCAGTCAATCTTTAATAGAGTCTATCGAACGAGAACCCCTCACCGAGCTACTTCAGGTAGAACTAACTTATCGTAAGGCACGGATGGCTCATTTGCAAAACCGAAGCAAAACTGCCATAGAACTGTACAGAGCAGTAATAGATAAAGCCGAAATGATTGAAGAAAGCTATTATGCTCCCAATGCTTTTTTGCAGCTCGGCTATTTACAGCAGCAACAAGGGCAAAACACCATGGCCAAAATGTATTTTGAACGAGTGTTGAGCTTTAAAAAACACCCCTATAAATCGAGCCTCGACAGCAAGGCTTCGCTAGCCCTTAGCCAACTCTCCCCTTCAAATGATTAGTATCGTTGTACTTTTCTAACTGAAAAGATGTACCCGTAAACGCCAACTGATACAGGCATAGATTGGAATGCTCGAACAAATCCATGCACTTTAGCGGATAATTGAGCATTACAGCCAACATTACCCTCATAGCTCGGCCATGCATACAAATGAGCACATGATGTTCGTCTGTTCGATCAAGTATATAAGAAAGAGCATTGCGCATGCGTGCTGCTACCTGATCGGGGCTTTCTCCCCCATCTATGGCCAGATTGGTTTCTCCTTTCTGCCACCGTTCAATCATTTGCAAATAGTAGGCTGTTCCCTCCTGGTCTACAGGAAGTCCCTCTCTGCTGCCCCAGCTAATTTCGTTCAGGTCGGTGAGCACCTCATAGGGTAGCCCATCGTTTATAAAGCCCTCCATAGACTGATGGGTGCGCTTTAGCCCGGAAACATATAGTTTATCAAACGGCCACGAACCATAAGTCTCATAAAAGGCTGCAGCCTGGGCCCTGCCTTTTCCGTTCAAATCAGAGTCAATACCACTACCCTGCACTATTCCTTGCTTATTATAATCCGTTTCACCGTGTCGGGTCAGGTATATTTTTTTGATCATCGATTTGTTCTATTTTTGCCGCTACCAGCCGCAAAGCTAAAAAGTTAATCCCAAACTGAATGTTTCATCCGAAAGCAACCTTAGAAATAATCAACCAAATGAGTAAAAACACTTTGGTTGAACATTTAGGTATAGAAGTAACGGAGTTAGGAAAAGACTATCTCATTGGTAAAATGCCGGTCGATCACCGAACCCATCAGCCTTTGGGTATGTTGCATGGAGGAGCATCGGTAGTATTGGCCGAAACACTGGGTAGCATAGCTGCCACCCTTACGGTAGATCCTCAGAGGCAATACTGTGTTGGGCTAGACATCAACGCCAACCATATAAAATCGGTGCGCAGCGGGTTTGTTTATGGCAAAACCACTCCAATTCATGTGGGAAAACGAACACAGGTATGGGAAATTCGCATTGAAAATGAGGAAAAAGAATTGATCTGCATAAGCAGAATTACCATGGCTGTGCTGGATAAAAAACAAGAATGAATAATCAGGAAAAGGCAATAACCTTAGAGCCCGACTTGGGGTCGTTCACAAAAGAAGAACTTATTAGAGCCGCTTTGCAGTGGGCCGGTAAGCAAGGGCTCCCTGTTGCTCTTTGGCGCAGGCCTTTTCAGTCTGAAGTGAACCTACTCTTGTCGTTCGAAGCGGCCAAAGAGGTAACTCAATACGATATACAAGAACTCTCTAATGGTTTTGCATTTGCTCCTTTTAGCTTCGGAGAAGAAAAAGGACTGTTTATCTCAGGCGACATTCTATTGTCTTTTGATTTTAATGAAACAGTATTTACCCCACTGAATAAAGAACGGGGATCAGAGCAAATTCAAAAATTCAAAGTTCAGCTTATTGAGCAGCTTGAAGCTTCCAGAACCAATTCAGAAGTTCCGTTGAATGGCGGGATGTCTCTTACCGAACCCTCTTCTCCTTCAGATTATGAGCATTTAGTTGAACGGTGCATTGAAGCCATTCAGGCGGGTACCTTCGAGAAAATAGTACCGGCTAGGAGTAAAGACATTGCCCTACCTGAAAATTTCGATTTGGTTGCCTTTTTCAACGGGCTATGCCAGGCCTATCAAAACGCCTTTATCTCTTACGTCTCAATTCCGCAGGCAGGCTCGTGGTTGGGAGCAACACCAGAGGTACTCATAGAAAAAGAAACACAAGTTTTCAGAACCATTGCTCTGGCAGCCACACAGCGCTACAACCCCGATGCTTCACTAACCGACACAGCCTGGACACAAAAAGAAATTGAGGAACAGGCAATGGTAAGCCGCTACATTATTAACTGTTTCAAAAAAATAAGACTGAGAGAGTTTAGCGAAAAGGGACCTGAAACTGTAAAAGCAGGTAACCTACTGCACCTGAAAACTACTTTCGAAGTAGACCTGCAAGCCACCAATTTTCAGGAATTACCCACCGTTATGCTCGAGCTACTTCACCCCACATCGGCCGTAGCGGGTATGCCCAAAGAAGAGACTTTGGCATTTCTCAAAGTACATGAAAAACTAAACCGAAGGTTTTATTCGGGCTTTCTGGGGCCGGTTAATATTGAAGACTGCACGCATTTGTATGTCAACTTACGATGCATGGAACTGGCTGGCAGCCACGGACGCCTTTTTGCCGGAGCGGGGGTCACGGCTCATTCGCGGCCGCAAAAGGAATTGGCGGAAACTGAAATGAAATTCAATACTTTGCTGAACATTCTCAATCAATCGCATTGATACTGCCACACATCAACGAAATAGCCACAATATGCGCTGCGCATGGCATCAGTCGGGCTGTCATTTCTCCCGGATCGCGTTCGGCTGCCATATCGCTGGCTTTCGAAAACCATCCACAGATTGACGTGCAGGTAGTAGCAGACGAACGCTCCGCTGCTTTCATGGCCTTGGGTATTGCTCAACAGCTCAAAAAACCGGTGGCGCTCATATGCACATCCGGTTCGGCTGGTCTCAATTATGCTCCGGCCGTTGCCGAAGCCTTCTATCAGGAAATACCTCTGCTAGTCATTACCGCAGACCGTCCTCCGGAGTGGATCGATCAATACGATGGCCAAACTATAAGGCAAACCAATCTTTATGGAGCCCACGCCAAAGCCAGTTTTTCGCTTCCTGTAGACCTTAGCCACAGCGATGCCCGGTGGCACGCTAATCGATTAGTGAATGAAGCTATTCTTTGCACCCTAAAATACCCCATGGGGCCGGCCCACCTCAATGTGCCTATACGAGAACCTTTCTACCCTCAGGCAAACGAAAAATTTGAGTACCCAAAGGCAAGGATAATACAAAGACCGACTTCACACTCTCATTTATTGCCAGAGCAATGGTCTGCCCTTCTGACTCAGTGGAATGATGCCGAAAAACGGATGGTTATAATTGGCCAGCATGAACCGGATATGAAGCTCACCAAAGCTCTGAAAGCCCTGGCTGAAAAAGGAAATGTGGTCATCGTAAATGAAGTAACAGCCAACCAGCACATGGTATCCGGTAGCCTTCAGAAACAAGACCTTTTTTTACAATCAGATCAACTACCGGAGACTCCTGAATTACTCATTACTTTGGGCAATTCACTAATATCGAAAAACCTGAAGCAGTTCTTGCGCAAGAACCCACCCCGCATGCACTGGCATGTTCGGAAGGGTGAGCGTCTGAACGATGGTCTTCAGCATTTAAGCCACACATTCGATTTGTCTCCAGACTATTTTATTGAGCAGCTAGCCAAGCAAGGATCAAGCAAAAGTGAAGGCAGTTTTTGTCTTAGTTGGCGGCAAAAAGAAGTACACACCCAACAAAGAAGTAAGGCCTTTATTGAGCGTTGCGGTTTTGGAGAGCTAAAAGCAACAGCGGTGTGTCTGGAATCTCTGCCTCACAACAGTTTATTGCATTTGGCCAATAGCATGGCCGTACGGTACGCCAACTTCATAGGCCTGTCTCACCATGTGGAAATTTATTGCAACAGGGGTACCAGCGGAATTGATGGCAGCAACGCCACTGCTGTGGGGGCCTCCTTAACTACCTCCAAAATGGTGACTTTGCTTACCGGAGACATGGCCTTTCTTTACGACCGAAATGCTTTCTGGCACGACCAAAAACTGGCCAATTTGCGCATTATTGTTATGAACAATGCCGGAGGAGGTATTTTTGGAATGATAAAGGGGCCCAGAAACCAAAAATCTTACGAAAAGTTGTTTCAGACCCACCAACCACTCACTGCGGCTCTTACAGCCCAGGAATTTGGCTTTGAATACACAGCCTGTACTAATCAATCAGAACTAACTAGTGCGCTTAGTACCTTCTTCGATTCTTCCTCCACGGCCAAAGTGCTCGAAATCTTTAGCGAGCCGCTCGAAAACGAGCGTTTGTTGGCGGAGTATAAAAGCTATTGCCTGGGCTTATAATTGATTGGCACCATATCGGCCACCTTTTCAAAACCCCAATACCCCTGCGTAATAAAGCTGATGGGGTCATACACATAGCCGCTGCTTTCAAACTCTATGGCTTTTTTACCTTCTACCAGAGAAATCCACGACACCTGTTCTCCAACCCTTGTTGCAGAAACAGACAGTGAGAGCCCACTCGGATTATTGAATTGTCTGAATTCTTCGCTTTGCCCCTCGCGAGTATAGGTCACATAGAGGTAGTTTTCGAATGGTAATTGCACAGAAAGCTGCGATTGACCTTGCCTGAGAACCCCTGACAAATCCATAGGGTTAGGGTTTAGCACTCTTCCACCCTTTATATCTTTGGCCTCCTGGATAATATAACCTTCTTCCTCCAGCCTGCCTTTGAAGGCCGATGCAAAAAAGTGTTGAAGCGACCCCTTGTAAGCAATTTCTCTGTTTTCTTCCCAACGTCTAAGTTGGCGCTTACTCCTTGGTTTCATTTCTGTGAAAACCGTATAACCATAATATAAGCTTAGCATAGAGCTGTAGTTCATGCTAAAATCTTCCAGATAATATTCTAGCATATAACCCAGCCCCTTATTTTCTACTTTTATGGCCTCTTCGGCAAAAGCATAGAGTGTATTACTCTTCTTATCGAAGTAAAAGTCTATGGCCTGTTCGTTCAATATTTTGCATTTGGCAGCATTAGCCGAGTAGCCTAAAAACAATTCCTTAAAAATGACCATATAACGCTCCCAATCCTTGTCTTTCTTGGCAGTAACAACCACACTGCCAAGGTTTACTTCTTCCGGCTTTAAGGCCATGTCCAGGCGTAGGTCCCGCTCTTCACTAATGCGTATGCTTATGGCATAAGTTTGATACCCTACAAACCTAGCTATCAAGTCGTATGTCCCCGGGTCTGTAACGTTTAATACATATCGACCTTCAGAGTCGGTGCTTACTCCATAAGTGGTTTCGGCAAAGAACACATTGGCAAATGGCAGGGTTTCGCCTGTCTCGGCATCGGTAACAACTCCTCTTATGGTATACTGAGCCTGTAGGCAAACAGGAAAGAACAAAATAAATACAAGTGCTTTTAACGTGTGGCGTAGCATAGGTTGAAGTAAAAAGTTATTGGTTGTAAGTAAAAACTGTTTACCCAAAGAAGGGCAACAAGTTGGGCCACAATAATTTTGCCTAACCTTATAATTCACCAAATTATGCCACACCTTAGTAGATAAATCCTTAGAGGTGCAATACTTAGAGCTAATGAGCCAACAACCTTTAATTCATAGCTTTGTAATTAATAGGAACCATATCGGCCACTTTCTCAAAACCCCAATAACCTTTACTGACAAAACTCAGCGGGTTATACACAGAACCGTTACTATAGAACTCAATATGATCCTCTCCTTCTACCAGGCTAATCCACGATACTTGTTCTGCGAAACGAGTAACAGCTCCTCCTAATGAGCTTACTATTTGTATATACTCATGTGATTGGGACTCCCACAAGTAGGTCACATGTAAATAATCATTAAATGGGAGCCTGCGGGAAAACTCAAATTGACCTTTAGTGATTAACTCATTGAGATCCACCTCCGTCATGTTCTTTGGAATACCTCGTTCCATATCTGTAACTCTCGCTACCTTAAACCCCTCTTCCTCAAGTTTGCCGGCATAGGCGGCTCTAAAAAAATGCTGCTGAGAACCACGGAAGGCCACTTCTCTGGCTTCGTCCCACCTTCCTTTCTGCCTAGAGTTGCGAGCTTCCATTTCCCTATACACAGTAAACCCCACATAGCTGCTCAGCATGCTGTTATAATCTACCCAAAATCCTTCCAGGTAGTACTCTAAATCGTAACCCAGCCCCATATTTTGAACCTTTATGGCTTCCTCTGCATAAGCATATAAAACGTTCTTCTCCTCATCCATATAAAAATCGATGGCCTCCTCATTGAGAATTTTGCATTTGGCTGCATTAACAGAATAGCCAAGGAACAACTCCTTAAAAAGTCGCATATGGCGCCTCCAGTCTTTGTCTTCGCGTGCAACTACCACAACACTACCCAAATTGAGTACCTGCGGTTTAAGGGTAATATCTAGCCGTACATTGCGTTCGTCTTCGATCCGAATTTTAGCCACATAGGTAGCGTATCCAACGAAACGGGCCACTATTTCATAAGAACCGGGCTCCGAAAATGATAAAGTGTACCTTCCCTCTGTATCAGTGGTTACCCCAAAGGTAGTTTCGGCAAAGAACACAGTAGCCAGAGGCAAAGTCTCTCCAGTTTCTGCATCGGTCACAACCCCCTGAATCTGATATTGAGAGAACGCCAGAAACGGAATAAAGAATAGAATCAAAAAAGCGAGCTTAAAAACTAACGAATTCTTTAGCATGTGTATATCAGTAAGTTGTACTAAAATAGTCACAAAGTTCGTGGATAGCCAGTCTTTTTTTGATTACTTACAGAAAGTATTAAACAATATCCCTAAGAGGGACAGTTCTTATAATGCTTTGAACAACTACCATCACTTTGCACAGTGGCATGATTTTTCATGAACCACAACCCACTCAGCCTGACATACATCCTCCAGACAGCCCGGTTTTCATTCCTGTAAGTTGTATTTCATTTGATGAATAATGGCTAACATTGGGGCATGGAAGGGCGGATTATTTTTGAGCACAATTCATATACCTTCACTGAACTTTGTGAAACCGAGCTACCTGCCAATCTCTCATGGGCCAATGGTATAAGAGCCTTCGTGCGTGCCTGGCTCAACGAAACTCCAAGCTTTAACCTACAAACCTCCGGTTCTACCGGCAAACCCAAGCAAATCAACCTGAACAGAAGCCAAATGGAAGCCAGTGCCCGAGCCACCATTTCCCACCTTTCTATAAAAAATGAGGCTAAGGCTTTACTCTGCATGAATCCCGACATGGTTGGCGGACGAATGATGCTCGTGAGAGCACTCATTGGGCAATGGCAACTTTTTGTTCTACCCCCTACTTCACTTCCCTTTCTCAACGAACACATAGACTTTACTGCTATGGTTCCGTTGCAAGTTCAATCGCTCATAGACCATAAGGAAGGAACAAGATTTCTGAACAAAGTGAAGCGTATCATTATTGGTGGAGCCGCTATACCCGACAGTCTGGAACAGTCATTACAACAATTGAACAGCGAGGTTTATCAGACCTTTGGCATGACAGAAACTGTATCGCACATTGGCCTGAGAAAAATAAATGGACACCAGCGATCAGAATTCTATTCCCTCATAGGAGATAATGAGATAGATACCGATGATTTGGGAAGACTGAAAATAAAGGGTTCGGTAACCAACAATGAATGGATACAAACCAACGATCTAGTGGAGATTCATGGGCAGGCATTTAAATGGATAGGGCGAGCCGACATGGTAGTGAACAGCGGAGGAATTAAGGTTCACATTGAACCTCTGGAAAAACAGCTCTCTCAACTTTTGCAAACAGAAGTACTCATATGGAAACTACCTCACCCTACTTTGGGCGAGCAGGTGGTAGCCATACTTAAAGAAGAAGAGGTATACAAAAAAGTGACATCAGGAGAAAAACAAATTGAAAATCAGATAGATAGATACCAAAAACCCAAAATATGGGCACTGATTAGTACCTGGGCGCTTACCGCCAGCGGCAAGCCAGACCGGGCTGCGACACTGCGTAAATGGCAGCGTCAGTAAAAAACCACTTTTAAGAATTTAAGTAAATTACCTAATGACCAAAAGACGGCTGCTCCTATATTTGAATATGGCTTCAAATACAATACAGACCAAAGTGAACACAGAGGGTATCTACAAAGACACCGCCAGACAATTGTTAATAGCCGATATGCTCACTTTCGGCAAGTACTTGCTCAACCTTATATTCATTGCCCTTTTCTTTATTCTTGTACTAGAAGCCAAGTCGCTATTACAAATCGATATTTTCCCCAACTACAACTTCCCGCTCGATGAAATGGTGAAGGACTTTTTTTAGCCCTTCATTTTAATTACCTCCTGTTGTAGCTCAAGTACAATATTCTTGAGTTTTTCAAAGCTCATATCATCTTCAGAATACTCGGGTATTTCCATACTCAAATAGGCTTTTGCCTCCCAAATCTCTATCACGTCAGAAGCCTCAATCTTATAGGGAGAGTAGGCCTTATTGTCTGAAACCAAAAAGAGTTGCCCCAACTCATCGGTATAGTCAAAAACACGCTTGTAAACCACTCCCTCTTCTTTAGAAAGAATAATGTAGCACCTCCCATTTTTAATAGAGCTAAGACTATCCAGGTATTGGCCAATCACAATGGTACCGGGTTTAATAGGCAACATGGAGTCACCGGTAATTTCAAAAGCCCGATAGGTGCCAGAAGTTGGCAAACTAGGTATCTGAAACTTAGGTAGCTCTTCCAGATATTGTGGATCGGCATAACCATTGAGATACCCGGCCGAAGCTTTTTGAGGAATCAAATCTATGTACTCATTGTCCTTGTCATCCACCGTAATGGAGAGCACTTTCATAGCCCCTCCACTCTTTTTATCCATAGCCTGAATCTGCTCAAGAGTTTTACCTTCCAGGTCTTTGGTAATCATGAGATCTACCGAAACTCCAAATACCTTGGCCATATTCAGCAAATTATTCAGTCTCGGGTCGGCCCTACCCTCTTCATAAGCTCCCACCAAAGAACGTTTAATATGAATCTTCTCGGCAAACTCTCCTTGTGTCCACTGATGCAACTTGCGTAGGTATTTGATATTTCCGGCAACAACACTCATAACATATAATTTTGCCCTAAAATAACTAATTATTTTAGCTGTATGTCAAAATTATTAGCTCTATTTTTGGCACGCTATTGGTTTGTAGAACCCCGTCAACCAACTCAAAATCAATGAAAATCATTTTAAGCCTCCTCTTCTGTTGTGGTTTAGCCATTTCGCTAAATGCCCAGCACACTGCCGGATTTCAGCTACATTCGTTCTTACCCAGTGGCGAACTCAAAAAAGACTCTCCTGCTATTTGGGGTGGTGGCTTCGGGGTCAATGCGGCATATAACCTGAGTAACTCGCCCATTTATGTAGGAGGAATGTTCGACATGACCCGGTACGGGTCGGAACTGCGTGACGGATGGCACGGAGAAGCATTGGGAGATGTGCGCTACCGCAGACACAACGAAATGATGAGACTCATGGCTTTGATACGGTTTTCTCCCGATTGCGATGCCGGCTTCTACCCTTACACGGACTTTATGGCCGGGGTCAATTACATTTATACCCGCTCTATTCTCAGAGAATCGGCCCTCGGAGAAGCCTTCGATCATTTTGTAGACTGGAGAGATTTCTCATTTACTTATGGACTAACGGCCGGTGTAGAAATCCCTTTAAACGAGACCGTATTACTCGATCTGTTTTTCAGAACGCTCAAGAGCAACCGCACCAAGTACCTAACCCCAAGCTCCACAACCTATGACCGCCAGACCGAATCTTACTTGCTGGAAGTGCGTCAATCCCGATTCGATTCGTTCAGCTTTGGTATTGGACTTAAATTTTACATTGACTAGTAAGCCGCATATCCACACCACTTATACCCCATATTTACGCGCTCCTAAGAATTGAATTTTAGCCCTCGGTTTCTTGGCATATTTTGATTCCTTATTCAATCAAATAACTAAGAACCTGATGACGAATAGAAAACTCAAAGATTCTTTTCTACTAAGAATCTCTCTCTTCAGTCTCATGCTTTTCACTTTTATAGCCCCCGCCTGGGGCCAGAAGGTGGACATGGACATTTTTAAGAACATGAAAGCCCGCAGTGTGGGCCCTGCCGCTATGAGTGGTAGAATAACTGCCATAGATGTAGTAGAAAGCAACCCTGATATTATTTATGCAGGAGCAGCCTCAGGAGGACTTTGGAGGTCTACCGGTGGTGGTTTAAACTGGGAACCTCTGTTTGACGATGAAGCCATACTAGGCATTGGCGCCATTGCCATCTACCAGAAAAACCCAGACATTATTTGGGTGGGTACTGGCGAAGGAAACCCAAGAAACTCCGTAAGCAGTGGCTATGGTGTGTACCGGTCTATTGACGGTGGTGATACCTGGGAACTTATGGGACTGGAAAAAACCAGAAACATTCACAGAATATACATCCACCCGGACGATCCTAACATTGTTTATGTAGGAGCCATCGGTTCTCCCTGGGGAGAGCACGAAGAAAGAGGTGTTTACCGCACCACAGACGGAGGTAAAACCTGGAAAAAAATTCTTTATACCAACAACCTAACCGGTGTAGCCGATATGGTGGCCGATCCGGTTAACCCCAATAAAATATTTGTGGCCATGTGGGAGCACAAAAGATGGCCCTGGACATTCAAATCCGGTGGAGAAGGTTCCGGCCTGTTCATGACCCTTGACGGTGGAGATACCTGGAAAAACCTGACAGGAGAAAAAGGCCTGCCCAAAGGCCCTTATGGTCGAATTGGTTTGGCCATAGCCCGCAATAAGCCGGAATATGTGTATGCCATGATTGAGTCAAAGGCCAATGGTCTTTATCGTTCGACCGATGGAGGTAAAACCTGGGAATTGAGAGCTTCGGCTGACAAAGAGCCCAACATGGGTAACAGACCCTTCTATTACTCAAGCATTTACGTAGACCCTAAAAATGAAAACAGAGTATATAGCCTATACTCTATGGTTTCGCGCTCTGAGGATGGCGGTAAGTCGTTTGAAGTAATTATTCCATACTCTGGTGTGCACCCCGATCACCACGCCTGGTGGATTCATCCGGAAGACCCTTCTTTTATGGTTGATGGAAACGATGGAGGTCTGAACATTACCAGAGACATGGGGAAAACCTGGAGGTTTACTGAAAAACTACCGGTGGGCCAATTCTATCACATTAATGTAGACAACGAATTCCCTTACAACCTTTATGGAGGTATGCAAGACAACGGTTCGTGGGTAGGCCCTGCCTATGTATTCAACTATGCCGGCATTAGAAACAGCGACTGGCAAGAACTAAGCTTTGGCGATGGTTTTGATGTGGCTCCAATTATGAGCGACTCTCGCTACGGATATACCATGTCTCAGGGTGGAAACGTTTCGAGATACGATAAGGTAAGTGGTTATACCAAGGTAGTAAGGCCTACCGAACCCGATACCGCCACAGACCTGCGATTCAACTGGAATGCTCCGGTTGCTGTAGATCCTCACAACCCTAATGGTGTTTATTACGGGTCTCAGTTCCTGCATTATAGCTCCAATCGTGGAGATGACTGGACTATTATTTCACCAGACCTTACAACCAACGACCCTGAAAAACAAAAGCAAAACGAGAGTGGCGGACTGACCATCGATGCCACAGGTGCCGAAAACCACACGACTCTACTTTCTATTGCTCCAAGCCCTGTAGACAGAAATGTAATATGGGTAGGTACTGACGATGGCAATGTACAAGTAACCCGCAACAGAGGCGAAAACTGGGAAAATGTGGCTGCCAAACTTCCAGGCTTGCCGGCCGGAAGCTGGATTCCGCAAATCAGAGCCTCTACTTACAATGCAGGTGAGGCCTGGGTGGTTGCTAACAATTACCGAAGAAACGATTGGTCGGCCTATGCTTACCATACCACAGACTATGGTCAAACCTGGACACGAATAGCTGATGACAGCAAGGTGTTTGGTTATACGCTTTCCATTTTGCAAGACCCGGTTGAGCCAAACTTGGTTTTCCTCGGTACAGAAAATGGTTTATACGTGAGCTTCGATAAGGCCAAAACCTGGAACAAGTGGACCCACGGCTATCCGTCTGCCTCCACTATGGACCTTGCCTTACAAGAAAGAGAGCACGATTTGGCCATAGGCACCTTTGGACGGGCATTCTATATACTGGACGACATCAGACCTCTACGAGAGTTCGCTTCAAGAGGTGTAAACAATGCCAAAAACGAAGAACTCATTGTGTTTGACGTAGCCGATGCCTATCACATGACTTACAGACAACCGGCCGGCATGAGATTCCCTGCCGATGGAGGATCTTATGAAGGACAAAACAAATATTTCGGTCGTGCGGCCATCAACTTCTATGTGAAAAACGATGAGGCCGAAAAAACTCAGGCCGAACCTGCAGAAAACAACAGAAGAAACAGGAGAAATAGAAATGCTGAGCCAGAGGCTGAAAAACAAGAAACCAAAAAGCTCCCAACACGCATTAAAATGAGTGTATTGGATGCTAGTGGCGATACAGTAAGAACTGCTTCAAGCACCTATAAAAAGGGAGAAGTAACTTCTATCTACTGGGATCTGCAAAGAAGAAACCCATACCCTGTTGAGTTCTCAGGTAGAGGTGGCGGATTTGGTGGTTTCGGTGGCTTTGGTGGAGGAAACCAAAACCGCGAGCAGACAGCCGGAGACGTGCTTCCTGGCGATTACACGGTAGTAATTGAGTTGGGCGACAACAAAGTAACCAAGCCTGTAAAGGTACACTACGACCCAAGGATTTCAGTAAGCATGGCCGACCTGAGAGCTAAGCAAGACTTTATGGATGAAGTACTTAAAATGTCTCAGACCTTTGCTAACCTTACCAACAGAGTAAGAGAAGCCAATGACATTATTGAAAAAGTAGAAGCTGAAATGAAAAATGCCGATAAGGACGCAACCAAAGAGTTGAGCGAAGCACTAAAAGCTCTGAAAGAAAAATTTGAGCCTGTGCAAAAGCTTACTACCGGCATAAGACAAGAGCGTGGACAGGCCGTGCCAAGAGAAAGCTTTACTACAG
>NZ_DDDQ01000101.1:0-4589 GCF_002336325.1 Roseivirga sp. UBA1976
CATTGGAATATAAAGCCAACGCTACATTGAGCATGGGCGGGCAGTCTATGGATATAACCAGAACGGTCTATCAGAAAGCACCCGATAAGTTTGTAGATGTAACCGCTGCCCCAATGATGGGTGAGCAAAAACAAATTTATAATTCCGGTGAAGGCAAGATTGTAGTTGGTGGTCAAACCATGCCTGTTACCGGGCCTCAGTTGGGGGCCTTAAAATACTCTGCCATACTCTTTGCCGAACGATTCTATGACAAAATAGGCTTTGAAGCAGAATACAAGGGTATTAAGAAAGTGGAAGGCAAAGATGCTCATCGTATCGATGTATCGGTTGACGGCTTCACTGTAATTGAATATTACGATACCACCTCGGGTCTTAAAATTCAGACCGACATGGGAGCCCAGGGCGGTACTGTTAGTTATACTGATTACACTAGCTACGAAGGCATAATGCTGCCCAAAAAGATTATTGTCAAGTCTCCTCAATTGCCGGTAGCTCTGGAGTTTGTAACCCAGGAAGTGAAAATTAATAAAGGAATAGACGACAGCCGATTTAACTAGCCGTCTGTCCTAAGATTCTTAATCCAACTGCTTCGGCTCATGGTTGCGTCTTAATTTAGACCTCATGAGCCGGAGCAGTTCTTATTTTAACTCCAGCCAGCCGCAAAGTAAGTGTTGGTCATGTTCGTTCATATTGGCCTTGGGTTGCACTTCATATACCTGAAAATACTGGCTGTTTGTATTTCTAAGGGTTACGTTTTTAGTAACTCCCATTCGCTGAACTTCCAGATTCAGTAGGTTACAGGCCTCAATAGTCTCTGTAGGTTTTTTTCCGTTTATACTTACGACTAAATCGTTCAGGCAAAGGCCAAGTTCTGCGGGAGAGTTTTCGGCAATCATATCGACCCGGTTTTCAAGTAGCCTAAAGCCAAATAGCCGCTCTTCAACCTTTTCAGCATCTTTCTTTTTAAAATCTAGCCCAACCCACTCCAGAAGAGGTGCCAGGTAATGCTCATAGGGGTGTGTGCCCAGAATGATTTGCTCAAAGTATGTTTCCAGAGAGCCTTCGTATACACTTTCTGCGGCCAATTGGTAATCCGCAAGCGTATATCCACTCATATCCTTACCACGATGCTGCCACAGCAAACGCATTACATCATCTAAAGAGCGAGCGTTATTAAATTTTTGGCGTATGCTAAGGTCAAGAATAAGTGCCGCTAGTGCCCCTTCATTGTAAATAGAAACTTTTCGGCCCGGAACACCTCGCTCGTAGCCATCGAGCCACAGATCGAAAGATGACTGAGCTACTGAATAGGACTTACGACCCTCATTTTCATAGTGTCTTTTGAGCAGTTTGTTTAGTTCGGTCATGTATTCTTCTACCGAAAATACTCCCGAACGCACTAGAAATAAATCTCCATAGTATGTAGTAATGCCCTCCGTTACAAATCCCGTTTCATGATAATTCTCACCACTAAAATTGTAGGGCACCATCTCTTTTGGCCTAAGCCTTATTACATTCCAGGTATGAAATAGCTCATGAGAACTTACTCCCAAAAGTTCTTTGTAAAGCTCTCGTTTGCCCAAATCTTCCGATGGACCTAAACAGATTACGGTTGAGTTCCAGTGCTCCACACCATGGTAAGCCTTGTATGGTAGACTCTGAATTAGAAAGTGATAGTGCCGGCACGGAAATCCGCCCATTACCTCCATCTGCTTTTCGGTAAATGGCTTAAAGTCCGCAATCAGTTCTTCATCAGTTTGAGGGACATCACCCTGAATGTGAATAAAAAATTCGTGTCCTCCTACTGTATATCCAACCGTTCTTAAACTTGCACTCGCAAAAATTGGGCTGTCGACCAATTGATAGTAAGATTTAGCCGTGAGTTTATGATTGCCATTCGGTTTTAGCCCCGATGCTATTGTGTAGTCCTGAGGTAAGTCCAATTCAATCTCTATCTCCTCATTCATTGATGAGGCTTCGTACATGCAACAGTTAATAGGATTAACATAAAGTTGCTCATCGTCTAGCCAGGTATTTCCTCCATCTAATAGACCGGCAAAGTATTCATACTCAACAGTAAGAGATGTTCTCTCTTGTATGTCTATTGTCCATGTGTCTTTTGCTGTTTTCTTAAAAGAGAGCTGCTTGCCTCTGTTATCAGCTACTTTGAATCCTCTAATACGTTTTGGAAAGTTTTGAATTTCGTATCTCCCGGGTCTCCAAACCGGAAGTTTGAGGTTTACTTGACCACCATAAATTTTATCAATCTCAAGCTTTAGTTTAAGAATGTGGGTGAGTGGGTTTTTATATGAAATCTGAAATTTTAGCATATCAACGGTTAAGCAAAGTTGAAGCTAAATTAATTCATTATGGACAGCTTTAAGATGTTTAGTTAAAAGCATATCTTCTCCAGCAAAATTGAGTTTTCTTTCTTCAGATAAGCACATTGGCCAATGATGAACTCAGGCTTCTTTGGAGCTTTTCCCAAAAGAAACTGATCTCCTTTTAAGAAAATAACCCGATTGAAATCAGGGACTTGATGTACTTCACATTCCTTTTCATTGACCACAAGCAGAAACTCCAGTTCATTTATTCGATCATACATACGATAAAGTAACCCCTGCTTACCATCTGCAAGTCTACCATAAAAGTGCTGAGTGAACTTATTGTGGTTAAGGTCCAAACTAAACCATATGTTGTTTGAGAATGTGTTGAGAGTAATAATGTTGGTTTGCGGCTTATAAATGAAGCCGGGCCATGCTTCTGATTCGAATTTATTGGTGGTGACATTAAAAGAGGACTGATCTCGAGAGAGTATCTTTCCGGCTCTATTAAAAAAGGAAGCAAACGCCTGATTCGCCTCTGTAATCTCAAATAGTACAGCTTTCTGATCATTAGAAAAGTAGAAATGATTGAGAAGCCCATTACTGGCTTTTTGGGGTTGCACTTCTTCTTGAATGCGGTATGCACCTTCAGATAAAGTCATTCGAATGCCTTTATCTTTTAAATCCAGATAGAATTCGTTTTCGGAAACCTGTTGAAAACCTCTGATGGTCAGATGGCTGGCTTTGCTGAACTCCTGCTTGCTCAGGATTTCGCCATTAATTCGGCACGTAGTAATGGAATAATTATTTTCTGACTGCTGAAGAACTATGTATTCATCGCTGGTTCTTGGTATGTAAAATAGATCTTGAGAAAAACTCTTTAAAGAGTTAAGCAGAAGAGCGGCACTCAGAAGGTAAAATATAGGTCTGTTCACAAATAAAAATAATCTCAATTAGTCATTTCGAACAAGTCGAGAGTTCCATTTACTTCATCAAAAGCCACTATTTTATTAGTAGGCAAAACTTCAAACCTGGAATACCAGCCTTTTTGAGGCAATTCCAATGTGTGAGAATACTTAATCGTATTATTAGAGCAATCCAAAACCACTATGGAGTTACTCTTTACCTCAGTTTCTGATTTTTTAGAAAGACTCAAGAGGTACAGTTTTTCGTCAATTAGCTTAGACTCCCAAATCACATTTTTGTACACTGTAAGAGGCTGAACAGCACCTTTAATCTGAAGTCCAGACATGTTGTCGACAGCTAAAAGGTCTGAGTATATTTTCAATTCACTAAAGTCATATTTATTCACCAAGTCACACTCATTATTATATTCTTCAATCACAGGAAGGTTTTCAGCATAGATGGTGAGGAGGTTGTCTCTCAATTTTTCGATGTGCCTTTTGGGTACGTTTAAAGATTTGTCAGCCGGAGAGCCAAACATTCTGGTAGCTTCGTTTATTGCGAAATCGTGAACAATGATCGGGTTCTCGGTATTTCTTCTGGAGTTGAAAATGACCTGACCATCTTCAACTATAAACTGACCAATATCAAAGTACTTGAAAGATAAATCAATGGGAGGTGTGTTTTCTGGCTCATGAGGATTGAATTTTATGATTTTAGCGTTACCGGAATCGTAGATGTACAAACCGCTGTTGTCTATGTATCCATTAAGAGGTGAGGAGATTTCAGAGGGACCTCTGCCGGGTTGTCCAAATTGACGTTGATAGTTTAAATCAAAGTCAGTTTGAAAAATAACTGCCTGATTTTGGTCAATGAAGTAGAGCCCGTTCTCACCTGAGAGGATATCGGAAACTTTGGAGAAGAAAGTGTCTTCGTTAAAAGAATCGATGCTTTTTATAAGCTCCAATTGCTTTTTGTCATTATCTGGTGAGGAGCAAGCAAACATTATAGTCCCCAAGAGTATTATTCCTTTTTTAATCATAGTCAGGTTTTTGAGGAGAAATAAGCAAGGCCTACAATCTTTCTGTTTAAAGAATTCTTGGTACCTGTGGCATACGCGGTTGAACTTGTATTTCCTTCACGAGTAATAGAACCATACCCAACATCATCGATGGTAACAGAGCCAGACTCAGACGAGCACTCCACCTCAATGGTGTCGCGAAAAGTATCAGTACAGCCGGCATTAGTTCTGAATGGGATAAATGAAAAGCTCGCCATAGCCAGAAGTGCCATTAGTTTTTTCGAAACGGTCGATTTATTGGTTAAGCATATTTTGAATTAGGGTTACTTACTTAAGTCGCA
>NZ_DDDQ01000004.1:0-310 GCF_002336325.1 Roseivirga sp. UBA1976
TAACAAATGCGATCTAAATGAGTATCCCTATTTTGAATAAAATTAATATTTATTGAAAAAAGTAAATATTAATTAAACCTATGTAAAGTAAAAGGATATTAACATTTTAAGTCAAAAATTTATGAAGTGTAATGAGCTGTGATGAGACGACTTAGTAATTGCTCTCTATAGCTCAGTGATCTTTAAATTTTAGATGTTGTTGGCAAATAAAAAAAGAGTACCTATCTTTGCAGTCCTTTTGCAATTAGACGCAGTAGATAATGAAAAGAACATTCCAGCCTTCGCAGAGAAAAAGAAGAAACAAGCACGG
>NZ_DDDQ01000004.1:611-2637 GCF_002336325.1 Roseivirga sp. UBA1976
AAAAGAAGAAACAAGCACGGATTCAGGTCTAAAATGGCCACTCCAAGTGGAAGGAGAGTATTGGCAAGCAGAAGAGCCAAAGGTCGTCATAAACTGACCGTGTCTGACGAAAGAAGACACAAAGGCTAATTCTTATGTGAGGTTTATTAAATTGAACCTCGTGACGGACTTGGCCAAAAATTCGTTGAAGTTTACTTTTCCCAAAAGGGAAAGACTGCATAGTAAAAAATTAATCGAGGAGCTTTTTAACAAAGGCTCCTATTTTTATTTATACCCTATCCGGTTGGCCTACATGGAGTCGCCCCCAGAGCAATCTGCTTCACAGGCTATGTTTTCCGTACCCAAGAAGCGATTCAAGTCTGCCGTTGCTCGCAACCGGATAAAGCGACAAATGCGAGAAGCCTACCGACTCAATAAACACAGAGTAGGGGCTAAAGCATATAATATAGCCCTCATATATACGGCCGACAAGCAGCTGCCTTCTTCTATCATTCATAAGAGAGTGGGTAAGTTGCTGGATAAACTCAATACACTTGCCTGAAAATAATCCTCACTGTTGTGTATGAATTTCCACAGTGGCTGGGATGTAACGGTTCCAAAACCGTCACTGGTGCCATTATTCCATGCTTCCAACTTTGGAACACTTTTTTCATGATAAAGAGTGAATTATGGAACTTAAAAACGACAAGCAAATGAATAATACAGCAAAAGTTATTTTAGGAGTAGCCGCTGGTGCTGCTGCAGGAGCAATCACAGGAATACTTTTAGCACCAGACAGTGGTAAGAATACCCGAAAGAAAATCGCCCAAGGAACCACCGATTTAGTGGACGATTTGAAACAAGAGGTTTCAGATAAAGTAGACTCCGCCAAAGAAACTTACAATGAGTCTCTGGAGAAAGCAGCAAATTCTAGCAAGAATGGAATAGATAGAGCCAAAGAAAAATTGAGTATGGCTTAAGCACGGTTATGTGCGGCAAATTAATTCCGACTAGAAAGGCTCACTTTGAAAGTTGTCCTAAAGAAATACGACTTTCAAAGTGAGCTTTTTTGTGCATTATAAACCGTAAGCACGAAATAACTTTCGCATAAAAACATCAAATACTATCTTCCGTTCTTCTATTTCAGGAACTTCAATGCATAATTCATGAAAAAGCTCATCGTCTTTTCTCTGCTCGCCATCGGCCTGCTGAGTGCGGCTGCCATTCGCCAAAACGACAAGTACTTCGAAATACTTAAGAACCTCGACATTTTTGCCACCATGTATAAGGAGGTAAACGCCAACTATGTAGACGACCTCAACCCTAATACACTCATGCGCACCGGTATTGATGCCATGCTTGGTTCTTTAGATCCCTATACGGTCTATTATTCCGAAGATCAAATAGAAGATGTGCGTACAGAAAATACAGGGCAGTTTGGGGGTATTGGAGCTGTTATCGGAGAGCGTGATGGAGGTAAGGTTGTAGTAGTGTTGCCCAATGAAGGATACCCGGCCCAAAAAGCAGGCCTGAAAAGAGGAGATGAAATAATAGCGATTAATGGCATTGATGTAAAAAATGACTATGACAAAGCAAGCCTCTATCTGCGCGGACAGTCCTCATCCTCCATTAACCTCAAAGTCTTGAGGCCGGGTGAGGGGCCATTAGATTTTAAAGTAGATTTTGAACGCATTGAGCTGCCCAACGTGCCCTACAGTGGTATGGTCGATGCGAAGGTGGGCTACATTAAGCTGACAGGCTTCAGAGAAGATGCATCAAAAGAAGTAAAGAATGCACTCAGAGAACTGAAGAAGGAAGGAGCCGAAAAAATTATACTTGATCTTAGAGACAATGGTGGGGGCTTGCTCAATGAAGCCGTGAACATTTCAAATATTTTCATAGATAAAGGCCAGCTAGTGGTAACCACTAAAGGCAAACTGGAAGAAATGAATGCTACCTACAACGCACTTAATGCCGCCACAGATACAGAAATTCCTCTGGCTGTTCTAATAAATAGCTCAAGTGCTTCGGCTTCAGAAATTGTAGC
>NZ_DDDQ01000004.1:2934-5840 GCF_002336325.1 Roseivirga sp. UBA1976
TGCTTCGGCTTCAGAAATTGTAGCCGGGGTAATGCAAGACTATGACCGGGGCATACTGGTAGGTAGAAAGTCCTATGGTAAAGGATTAGTGCAGCGCACCTTGCCGCTCTCTTACAACTCGCAAATGAAAGTGACCATTGCTAAGTATTATACACCGAGCGGAAGGTGTATTCAGGCCATAGACTACAGCTCCAGAAACCCGGATGGTTCTGTAGGGAAGATTGCCGACTCACTTAAAACTGCTTTTAGAACCGAAAATGGGCGGCCGGTTTATGATGGTGGAGGAATCGATCCGGATGTTCAGGTAGAAAGGCCAAGACTTTCACCAGTAGCTATTGGCCTGCTTAAAGAAGACCTTATTTTTAAGTTTGCTAACCAATATTCAGGCGCTGTTCCGCAGATTCAGAACGCTCAATCGTTCGAGCTTCCCGAAAAGCTTTATCTCGACTTTAAGAAATGGGTGAGCGATAAAACCTTTAGTTATTCTTCTCCATTACAAACCAAAATCGATGAACTAAAAGTAGCAGCCGAACGATATGGTGAAACTGACAAGATAGGCCAGGCCCTAAAGCAGTTAGAAGCTGCGTTGAGTCGAGATGTGCAGTCCGATATGGAAAAAAGCAAAGAAGAGATTAAATACCTGATCAAGGAAGAGTTTGCCATGCGTCAGCACCTCGAAAGAGGTCAGATAGAAGCCTCCTTTTCTTTCGATAACGATTTAAAAAGAGCGATTCAACTGCTTAACAATCCTATAGAATACAACAAAATTCTTTCAGGCCGGTGACCCTTCCTTTATATCTGTTGCTTTTTGTTATGGGACTTGCCGGTGGTTTTTTAGCCGGGCTTATAGGAATAGGAGGAGGAGTAATGTATGTGCTCATATTACCCTATATGTTGGGTATAATGGGTTTTCCTGATGAGGCCATAGTACAACTAACCATTGCTAACTCTATATTTGGAACCATGTTTGCCGCATTGGCCGGCAATATTGCCCTTTGGAGAAAAAGAGAGTTTTACTGGAAAGAAGTAGTGGTTATGGGAAGTTTTGCAACCCTTGTAGGCCTCCTTCTACTGCATTATTTTGTGAATACCCCCGCCTATCAAAAGACTGAATTCAATCTGATAGTAATTCTCCTCATGATTGGTATAATTTGGAGAACATTGAGGCAGGCGCGTAAGGAAGAATCCAACAATTCGGAAAAAAAAGTGGGGTTGCTGGGGTCAGGGTTTGTGGGAGCATCAGCAGGGGCAGTTGCGGCCTTGTCAGGTCTGGGAGGAGGTACCATTATCATCCCCATCCTCAACTCGGGCTTTCAAATGACCATGCAAAAGGCCAAGTCCATCTCTTTGGGGGTTATATTTATAACCGCCTTCTGTATTACACTGCTCAATACTTTCAGTTCCACAGGTTATAGCTCGCAATGGCACACTACCGGATATATTGTATGGCCGCTCGCACTCACCATATCCATGGGCGTAGTCATAGCTTCGCCATTAGGGGTATTAGTAGCTAGAAAAATGAGTAGTCGAACAATCAGTTATATCTTTGTGCTCTTTGTAATGGTTGTTATAGCCGATAAACTGATTCAATTACTCTAATGTCTTTCATATTAAGTATAGAAACCGCCACTACCGTTTGTTCCGTGGCAATTACCAGCGGACAAAACATAGTGTGTGAAAAAAAGCTATTCTCAGATAAGTCTCATGCCAATAAGCTAACACTTCTCATTCAGGAACTGCTCAAAAAGGCAGAGCTAAAGATGGTGCAGATGAGTGCAATAGCTGTTTCTATGGGTCCCGGGTCTTACACAGGTCTTCGTATTGGGCTTTCAACAGCCAAAGGCATCTGTTTTGCGCTCAACAAGCCCTTAATTGGAATTAGCACCCTCAAGGCCATGGCCAAAGAGGCCTCCATAAATCATAAGGACACACTTCTTTGTCCAATGATAGACGCCAGAAGAATGGAGGTTTATACAGCTCTGTACAATCAGTCGCTAACGCAGCTTCAGGAACCTCGGCCACTCATTTTAAATCAAGATAGTTTTGCGGAAACCCTCAGCAGTCAAAAAGTGTTGTTCTTTGGCAATGGTGCCGACAAGTTTCAAGACATCATGAATAGCAAGAATGCCAGTTTTCTGAAAGACTTCAGTCCGTCAGCGTGGGCAGTAGGCCTTTTAGCTGGTCATAAGTTAGAGAACACGGAGTTTGAAAACCTTGCTTATACAGAGCCTGGTTACCTAAAAGAGTTTCAGGCTACAACCCCTAAACCACTACTCTAATGGAAGAAAAAGAAATTGTAAATCGGGTAGCAAGCAGTCCACTGGTAACACTAGACCTTGAGCAATACTATCATTCAGGCCAAAGAGTGATTTATGATATCGCTCAACACCTTTTTCAAGGAATGATTCTTAGAGAAAAAGATCTAAGAGACTTTGTAAAAACACACGATTGGTCACAGTATGAAAATAAAAATATTGCGCTCACTTGCAGTGAGGATGCCATAGTGCCAACCTGGGCATATATGCTACTCGCAAGTCGTCTTGAAGGTGTCGCCCATATGGTAGTTTTAGGTAGTTTAGAAACTCTTGAGTTTGCTTTGTACAAAGAAGCACTAAGTAAAATCGATCTTACCCATTACAAAAACCGACCAGTTGTAATAAAAGGGTGCGGAAAATTACCTGTTCCCGAATCTGCTTATGTAGAACTTACAAGAATTTTAAAACCCCATGTAAAGTCCATCATGTATGGCGAGCCTTGCAGTACAGTGCCCCTTTATAAAAAACCCAAGACGCCTATCAGTTGATGATCAGTGGATTAGAAAATTATTTCGAAAAACTCTTCAGAAAGCTTGTTCTAATCAAAAAAGCCTAGCTACATTTGCGTCCCGTTTGCAAGGAACGGGGGGA
>NZ_DDDQ01000124.1:0-3847 GCF_002336325.1 Roseivirga sp. UBA1976
TCCCTGGTCGATTATCGAAGAAGGGTTTGTGCCCGAGTATAATCAGATTTCCGAAAGCATTTTTAGCCTGGGCAACGGCATGTTTGGTCAGCGGGCTAATTTCGAAGAACAATATTCGGGAGAGAGCCTCCAAGGCAACTACGTTGCCGGGGTGTACTACCCTGATAAAACCCGCGTAGGCTGGTGGAAAAACGGGTATCCGGAGTACTTTGCCAAGGTGCTTAATGCAGCCAACTGGATTGGAATTCATATTTCTTTTGAAGATGAAGCTCTGGACTTGGCCACTTGCGAAGTGGAGCATTTTCGAAGAGAGCTCAACATGAAAGAAGGCTGGCTTAAGCGTGAGTTTACAGCCAAAATGCCTTCAGGTAAACGCGTAAAGGTAGAGGCCACCCGAATATGCAGTATGGCCAGAACCAAAGTAGGAGCACTGTCCTATCAGGTTACACCTCTCAACTTTTCCGGTGTAGCCCGAATAGTGCCATTTGTAGACTTTGATGTAATCAACGCAGATTCTAACTACGATGAAAAATTTTGGAATGAGCAGCATAGGAAAGCTTCGCACGATTTCAGCTATGTGGTAGCCAGTACCAAGAAAACCGATTTTTGGGTAGCTACGGGAATGAAGTTCAATATCTCCGGAGGTTTCTCCATGGAGTCTGCTCAGGAATTCGAGCGAGAGAAATATGTGGAAGTAGCAGTAACGGGTCGGGTAGAAGAGGGTAAGCCTTTGACCATAGAAAAGTATGCAGCCAATATTTCTTCCATGTATTTTGCCAAAACGCAGCTGGTAGAAGTATGTGAAAAAGAAGTGCTGGAGGCGGCTCAGGTCGGGTTCGATAAACTTCTGCTGGAACACAAAGAAGCTTGGGCAGCCAAGTGGCAAATGAGCGATATAGTGATTGATGGTGATGTTTCGGCACAGCAGGGTATTCGATTCAATATTTTTCAGCTCAATCAAACCTATACTGGAGAAGACGAGCGGCTTAATATTGGACCCAAAGGTTTTACCGGAGAAAAATATGGTGGAAGTACTTACTGGGATACTGAGGCGTATTGTCTGGCTTTTTACCTGGCTACGAGTGATAAACAAGTGGCCAGAAACCTAGTGTTGTACCGTTACAAACACTTGCAAAAAGCTATTGAAAATGCTCAAAAACTAGGTTTTACTAATGGTGCTGCTCTTTACCCCATGGTGACTATGAACGGTGAGGAATGCCACAACGAATGGGAAATAACCTTCGAAGAAATCCATCGCAATGGCGCCATAGCTTATGCCATTTACGACTACATAAACTATCATGGCGATGAAGACTACCTAATAGATTATGGTTTAGAAGTACTGATTGCTATTTCGCGTTTCTGGGCTCAAAGGGTACACTGGTCTAAACAAAAGGGTCAGTATGTAATGCATGGAGTTACAGGACCCAATGAATACGAGAACAACGTGAATAACAACTGGTACACTTCTAAAATAGCTCTTTGGACCTTACAGTATACCTTGGAAGGGCTTCAGAAATATAAGGGTACTACGCAGCTCAATGAGCTGTTTCAAAAACTCAATTTTAAAGAAGCCGAAACTGAAAAGTGGCAGCACATACTCGATAATATGTATCTGGGGTATGATGAAAAGAGAGGAGTGTTTTTACAGCAAGATGGTTTTCTGGATAAAGAGCTGATGCCTGTTTCAGATATTCCGGCAGGGCAGAGGCCAATTAACCAAAACTGGTCTTGGGACAGGATACTCCGTTCGTGCTTTATCAAACAAGCCGATACACTTCAGGGAATTTACCTTTTCGAAGATGAGTTCGATTTGGAAACCATTGAGCGTAACTTCGACTTCTATGAACCAATGACGGTGCATGAGTCGTCACTTTCGCCATGTGTGCATGCTATTCTGGCCTCGAAACTTGGTCGAAAAGAAAAGGCATACGAAATGTACCTTCGTACGGCCCGTCTCGATTTGGACGACTATAATAATGACACGGAAGATGGCTGCCATACCACCTCAATGGCTGGCACATGGATGGCCTTTGCTAAAGGTTTTGCCGGAATGAGGGTAAGGAACGGAGAGTTGTACTTCAGCCCATATCTGCCCGATCATTGGGATGGTTATTCCTTCAAAATAAAATTTAGAGAGAGAAACCTCACCATTAAGGCCACCACAGGCCACGTGACCATCATGAATGAGTCAGCCGATGATTTGGGGATTTATCTGTTCGATAAGAAGTATGAATTAGCAGGCAACGGAAAGATTGATGCGCCTATGAATTAGTGATCAGGGATAGGGTAATAAGAAATCAGTAGTTATCTACTGGTTTCTGATTAACTATTTCTTTTTTGCCTTGCTGTCTATCCAATGTCTATTCATCATAGCCTCCGGGCGTCACCTTATTTTCTTCAATTTCCATAAGTTTGAATATGCGTTGGAAAACTTTTCTTACCATAGTACTTATGGGCTTGTGTTTGGTCGTTTTAGGCCAGGAAAAGGATAGCACAAGTAAAAGGCCTCCCAATGTAGATGAAGAAAGTTGGCAGCGCATTCAGGAGGGGCGGTCAGAAACCCCGGAAGAGGCAGAGCGAAGGTTTCTTACCAATCGGGTTATGATGCGCGATGTAGGCATCACACTTCTGGCCACAGTGGGTATTTTGGTTTTTATCGCCATTAATTCCAGAAATAATCGTCAGCGAAACAGAAAGAAGCTGTATAAGTACAGGGTTCGGAGTACGCAGGCCGAAATGCGGAGTATTGAGCTAAAAAATGAACTCATCAAGTCGGAGCTATACGCTAAGGAAAAAAGGATGAACGAATTGCTCGATGTAATTAAGCAGAAGAACAAGAAGCTGGATGAACTCAACTCCAAACTTTCGGAAAAAGAAAAGATGGAAAAGGCTGATGTACTTAGTTCTGTTGCAGAAGCCTTTGCCTCAGAGCAGGAGTGGGAGAATTTCCGCATAAGCTTTGAGCAAATTCACAGCGGCTTCTTCGATAAAATACTATCTATTCATCCCACACTCACGGCCTATGAATTACGACTTAGCGCTTTATTGAGGCTCAACCTAAGTTCTAAAGAGATTGGGAATGTCCTTAACATTTCTGCCGGCAGTGTCAATACAGGTCGCTACCGTATGCGCAAAAAGATGGGGCTAACGGAAAATGATGATCTGGTTCGTTACCTCATGTCGGTTTAGTGTATGGTATACAGCCGTTATTGACTCTTATGAACGGTTAAAGTGACCTTCACCTCAATTAAGGGATTAATGTCTATTCCTTGTCTATCCTCAAATTTTTTGTTCCTCGGCCATTTTGGCTTGGTTTGAGGAAACGGAAAACGCATGAAATATCTTTTAGCTTTAAGCCAGGCAATCGCTTTGTTCTTCAATGCTCAGGCTCAACAAAACCTTAAAACGCTCGACTCTGTTTTAACCTTCCTTTCTTCGGAGCAAATGTTTCACGGGCAGGTGTTAATTGCAGAAAACGGAAAGACTATCTTTTCTAAGGCCTATGGTCGGCAAAGCAATGGAGAAGCCTACCTTACTACCACTCCCATCCACATACAGTCGGTGGCCAAGGGTATTACAGCCATCAGCATTTTACAGCTTAATGCGGAAGGAAAACTCAGCTTGCTGGATCCGATTGCACTATACCATCCTTCCATTCCCTACAAAGGTGTAAACCTGAGACACATACTGAACCATACCAGTGGTATGCCGCGTTTCTTTGAGCTTATATTTAAGGAATGGCCACACGACCGTTTTCTTACGGTCAATGATATGGTTCATCTGGTGGCTCAATACAGGCCCGACCCTCAAGGTGCTCCGGGAGCTCATGAAAACTACAACCAAA
>NZ_DDDQ01000051.1:0-2570 GCF_002336325.1 Roseivirga sp. UBA1976
ACCTACTGCTTAGAAGGCAGTTGCTCTATCCAGTTGAGCTAGCAGACCAACGGGCTTTTGCAAAAGCGAGTGCAAATATATGGAAAAGCATTTTTTTAAGGCAATCAAAACCTTAAAAAATGTCCGTAAAAAATGTGTCTCTCATGCCGGGTTAGGGTCATTGGCAGTATTCGGGTAACTTAAATGATTCAACCAAAATAAGTTATGAGAAACACAGTCGCTTTTGCTCTGTCTATTTTTTTATTTATTCCTGCCATTCTATCTGCTCAAACACTCAATCGGGTAGATTCAGTCAAGGTTGACCAGGCCAACATTTGGGGAGTACTGGCCGAGGCCAATGAACACATGGGTTTGACTGTTTCACGCGGCAACATTATCTATTTCCAATACATCAATGAGGCCATGCAGCGAGTGGGAGACCAGGTAGCAGTGATTTCAGAGAACGATGGTTTACCCAAAATAGTCGATCATAAAACCGTGTTTTGGAAAGGAGCCTACTATGTAAGTTTTTCATCGGCCGGAGATAAACAGCTCTATCTTGTGAAGCTCAATGCCCAGGGACAACGGGTTGGCGATATTGTTACGGTGTGGGATCAGGATACGCGCCCATCGAATGAGCCGGGCAAACCAACTAACGACATGATTCTTATTACCACTCCTGATGTGCTTTATGTGGGACATTTTCAACCAGCCAATCAGCATTATATTCATGGCTTTGATGCCGACCTCAACCGGGTTTCTGATCCGTTTTTAACCGATGGTTCGTTGCCCCACAATAATGTAGGAGGTGGACTGTATGTAAATGAGAAAATACACTTGTTTACCGGGAGTATGTTTGGAGGAGAGTCTGACCTGATAGTAACGGAGTGGGACAAAGATTTTCAACCGGCCGCACAGGAGCCCCGAACGCTCATTGATAGTGAAAATGGAAACGCCAACTGGTTTGCGACAGGGGTTGCTCATGACGAACAAACCGGATATTGGTATGTTGGATACCAACATCTGTATGAGGGAGAAGTGCTAGATGAAGAGCATGTGGATTTGGCTGTTTTCGATCGCTGTTTCAATCTAATTTATCGCGAACATGTAACAGCTCAGAGGAATTTCAGACCTCACTTACTCATTAAGGGGAACTATCTGTATATGACTTACGATCAGGCTGGTGGTGGTGTATTTATGCATAAGTATGATTTGCTGGAAGAAGGATTTGGCTCTACTGAATGTGGCGATGATGGAAAAGGAGGAGGTCAGAATGACGTTCCCATTCAACTAGACAATAACAGTTTTGCCGAAAGTGCCGAAGAAGGAACCGCAGTAGGGAAATTCTTTATTGAGGGGGCTACTGAAGATATCACCTACACTCTGGTTGCCGGAGAAGGTGATACTCACAACAGTATGTTTTCTATTTCGGCCGATGAACTGTTAACGGCTGCTGTGTTCAACTATGAAGACCTGCATGAACTCAGCATTCGAGTAAAGGCCACAGCAGGAGATCAGTCGGCCGAGAAGCAGTTTGATATCATTGTAGAAAACGTGATAGAGCATTCTCTTTCCATAACCGGCACGCTGGCCTTTGCCTCCACAGAGGTAGGAGAGAGTTCTTCGCTAAGTATAACGCTCACACACACCGGAGAAGATGATGGCCTTGAAATTAGTAATATCACTGTTCCCGATGGATTTTCTGTAAACAAAACCTCTGCTACGCTAAACGTAGAAGAAGAAGTGACAATTGAGGTTACATTCTCGCCAACGGAAGCTAAAACGTATAGCGGCAATCTTGAAATCACCTCATCGGCCGGTAGTCAACAGCTGGCAGTGTCGGGTACCGGAGAAATGGTGCTGGGGCTAGAGACTGAGCCTGAATGGGCCCGTACCCTTGAATTGTATCCTCAACCGGCAACAGAGATGGTAAATTTAAAATTAGGAGCCAACAATGGAGCATACATTCAAGAGGTGCGTTTGCTTAATGCGCTGGGTGAGCCCCTAGTTCAACAAGCGATCAATAATCAAAAGGCAACAAGCCTTAATATGGCTGAGCAGCCTTCAGGGGTTTATGTGGTTTGGATAAGTACTAATCTGGGACTCATCAAAAAGCGATTGTTGAAGCAATAAAAATCGTCATTTCCTGTATCTTCAAGCTTATATTCTTAGCATGAAGACAGACGTATCTACAGAAAACCTAAAGAAGGGAGCTTATTGGACCATTATTCTAGTTGGGGCAGTTTTCTCGCTAATTTACTTTAGGTCTTTTCTGGAGCCAATTGTGCTGGCTTTGCTGGTGTGGTATCTCATACGCACCACCCGCAAGTACATTGCCAAGCTAACCATTGGTGGTCGGTCGCTTCCGCAGTGGTTGCAGCGGGTTGTGGCCTTTTTGCTTACCGTATCGTTTATCTACGGAGTTTATCAGATCATATCGGTCAATATTTCGCTCATCACGGCCAATTCCGATAGCTACGATAAGAACCTTAGGCTATTTCTGGCGCAAATGAGAGAGTTTACCGGGCGATACGATTTCATTCCCAATATAGAAGACGCTATTCAGAGTATTGATTATCAGTCCATCCTAA
>NZ_DDDQ01000020.1:0-25475 GCF_002336325.1 Roseivirga sp. UBA1976
AAAACCCCTTCTCAATAGAGTTTTGTATGAGTGCAAAAAATACCGGACCTATTAGTACAGAAAGTAACAGGCCAAAAAGCAATCCATTAACAACAATATCCATAGACCAGTGCTTAAGCTTGCTTCAGATAAGCAAGCCAGCTTTCGAGTTTTTCCCTTTTAAGTACACGAGGAAACTTAGTTTGTCCTCCTTCTTTTCCAATCGATTTCATCCACCCATAAAAGACCTCATTGGGCAGTACTTTCAGATAAATATTCTTGAGAGCGTGTTTGCGCTCTACTGCATAGTCATCGTTCAGTTGTTTAAGGTATTCATCAATTTTCAGTCGTAGAGCTTCCTCATCTACCGTACCATCTACACCAACGTACCAATGATGGGCAAAGAGGCTTCCGTCCGGTAAACCGGCCACTGTAAACTCCTTAACAACTATGTCGAAATCCTGAGCGGCCATTTGCACCGCTCTGTTCATGTTATCTACCGAAAGATGTTCGCCACAAAGACTCAGGAAATGCTTTGTTCTGCCCGTAATAATAATTTCCGAAGCATGCTTATCCACAATCTTCACGGTATCGCCTATTAAGTAGCGCCAGGCACCGGAAACTGTCGAAATAAGGAGAGCATATTCCTTATCTTCCTCTACCTGATCTACCATGAGTGCCTGAGCCCCGGGTTTTATTTGTCCCTCATCGTCAAAGTTCTGCTCGTTAAACGGCACAAACTCCAGAAAAATACCGCCATTCAGCATAAGCCTCATGGAGCGCTTTCCGGGTGAATCCTGAAACGCAATAAAGCCTTCTGAAGCCAGGTAAGTATCAATGTAGTGAATTGGCCTACCTAGCAGTTTGTCAAAACCCTTTCTGTAGGGCTCAAACGCCACACCTCCATGTACGAAAGCCTCAAGATTGGGCCATATATCATGAATATTATTGAGCTTATTTTTCTGTATAATTCGCTCCAACAAAATGGTCATCCAGGCAGGCACCCCCGCCATCATACCAATATTCCATTTGTGAGCATTCTCCACAATCTCTTCAAGCTTGGTTTCCCAATCTTTGTGTTTCTTAATTTTTGGACTCGGCCTGGAAAATCCCTGGATCCAAAGAGGAAGCTGACCGGTAGTAATACCACTTAGATCTCCATAGTAGAAATTTCCTGAAAAATTGAGCGAAGTACTTCCTCCCAGCATGAGCATGCCCGACTGAAAGAACTTATCGGGTAAATCATACTTAGAAAGTGTATAAATATGCCTTGTGCCGGTCTTGCGAATTTGCCGGATCATGTCTTTGGTTACCGGAATAAACTTCGAAGAAGCTCCTGATGTGCCTGAACTCAGGGCAAAATATTTGGTTTTGCCGGGCCAGCTTACGTCCGGTTCTCCCTCGCGCACTCTATACCACCAATTATCATTCATTGAATCATAATCGTGAATAGGAATATTCTCTTTAAATCTCTCGTAGAAGTCGTGTTGGCCAAAGCTTCTGAATTGTTCAAGAATGCCAACAAAATTATATTCTCTTCCAAATGCCGTATTCCTGGCGCTTATGAGTAGTTTAGATAACTCTTTCTTTTGCAGATCATAGGGAGAAGTGTAGTCTTGTTCGAGCGTCTCGCGCAGTTTTATCCCCTTCTTTAAAATCGATCCAATTATTGGCATATATCTTATTTCGGTTTATTGAACAGTAAGCCTCAAGCAGCTGTTTTTATGCTAAATTGCGCCCCATTCGGGCAATCAAATATAATAGAAATCTAAACTCCACATTAAAAAGCATCCTAATGAGTATTGCAGAAAATATTGCACATTTTAATAAGGAACTAGCTCCGTTTAAGGCAAGGCTTATTGCCGTGAGTAAGACTAAGCCCAACAGCGATTTGTTACAGGCCTACGAATGCGGACAAAGAGATTTAGGAGAAAATAAGGTTCAGGAGCTAACGGCCAAGTATGAAGCACTGCCTAAAGACATTCGATGGCACATGATTGGCCACCTGCAAAGAAACAAAGTCAAATACATTGCCCCTTTTGTTCACCTGATTCATGGAGTGGACAGCCTGCGCCTGCTCAGGGAAATTAACAAACAAGCACAGAAGCACGATCGGGTAATCGACTGCCTGCTTCAGATTTTTATTGCCAGTGAAGAAACAAAGTTCGGACTCGATAAAGACGAACTCTTTGATCTGCTAAAGTCTCCAGACCTGGCAGGAATGGAGAATATACGCATAGTTGGGTTTATGGGCATGGCCACAAATACAGAAAATCAGGAACAGGTGAGAAGCGAATTCCGCTACCTCAAAAATTTATTCGATGAAGTAGCAGAAGCCTTCCGTTCGGAGAAAGTACAAATGAAAGAACTTTCTATGGGCATGACGGGAGATTATAAGATTGCGTTGGAAGAAGGCAGTACCATGGTTCGAGTGGGTAGTGCCATATTTGGTGAACGAAATTATCATTAACTGACCTTTTATAGGATAAAACAAGAAGTGAAATGACCGCAAAAACAGTAATAATATTAGTCGGTGTACTCGGAGCCTTGAGTGTTGGCCTGGGAGCATTTGGAGCTCATGGACTTGAGGCTACCCTCACTGCCAACGGACGAATTGAAACCTACGAAACTGCCGTTAAATATCAATTCTATCATACCTTGGCTCTACTGCTTGTTGGTCTCTTAATGCTACACACCAACACCCCTTATTTTAGCTACGCCTCATGGGCTTTTGTAGCAGGTATTCTGGTCTTTAGCGGCTCTCTCTACACCCTTAGCTTGACCAACATTACCTGGCTCGGGGCTATTACTCCCATTGGTGGATTGGCCTTTATTGCAGGATGGATATTCCTTCTGATTGGTGCCAATAAGGCTTTGTAGGTACTATTAGACTCCCGGCTAGTCTGCGCTTTGGGCCTGCGGCTAAAAGAATCTGGGGTGAAAATTGACCAAATAAAGCTCTTTAGTAGCCCGGGTCACGGCCGTATAGAGCCAGCGTATATACTCCTGATTAACCATTTCTTCAGTTAGGTAACCCTGATCTACAAAAACCGCTTCCCACTGCCCTCCCTGCGATTTATGACAAGTGAGAGCATAGGCAAATTTCACTTGCAGTGCATTCAGGTAAGGATCGCTCTTAAGGGCTTTGGCGCGCTCCCGTTTGGTGCTTAGGTCTGCATAGTCTTCCGCCACCTGTTCATAGAGATTCTTATACGCCTTATCGTTCAAAGAAGCCTCAGGCGAATAGAGTGTGTCTAAAATCACCTTTGCCTCAAATGGCTCCTGGTCGGGGTAATCGAGCAGGCGAAGCGATAGTTCGGCAAAGCGCAAGCCATACAATTCTTCGAAACGCTTTATCTTCAATACCTCCACAAAATCGCCATTGGCTAAAAAACCGGCCGGTGCATTCTCCGGTAAAAAATGATAGTTGTTTCTCACAATCATAAGAATATCTCCGGCTTCCAGTTCATCTTCCCTATACTGTATAGCCCTTCGTATATACTGATTGTATTGAACAGCATTTTTATTGCTTCGGCATATGATGGCTGTATTTTCTACCCCATACTTATCGTAGGCATAGCGCAAGCCATCTTCCAACCGCTCTCCTGTCATTTTAAAAATATCCTTAAAACGTCCCGTAGTAAGCTTCAGTCTAAAACTCTCCTTCGGCAATTCACTGCGTAAATGGGTAGCATTGTAAAGAATGCCCGAGTCCTCATCCTGACGCATAACCTCTGTAAGCTCCAAACTCTGAACTTCAGCTTTGAAATGATGCTGCAAGTAAGGCTTTTCTAAAGCCGGACTTTCCAAATTACCGACCGGAGGCAACTGTGCTGTGTCTCCAATAAGCAATAAGCGATTTCCCTCTTGTGAAAACACATAGTCCATAAGGTCGGTGAGCAAGCCCTTTTGTCCGTACTCGGCACTATCTGAGATCATAGAGGCCTCATCGACTATGAACACGGTGTTTTTGTGATAGTTGGACTGTCTTTTAAACTCCAGCCCTCCACCGGGTTCTGCGGTTTGCTGAAAAACCTTTTTGTGAATTGTAAAAGCCGTTCGTTTGCTATAACCCGACATGACTTTGGCCGCTCGGCCGGTGGGTGCCATTAGCACATATTTAAACTGAAAAAAAGGAAGCGTCTGAACAATAGCACTTACCACTGTTGTTTTGCCGGTTCCTGCATAGCCTTTAAGAACCAACACAGGTTTGTGGAGTCGCTTGTTGAGTAAAAAGTCATCAAACAAGCTAAAAAGCCTCTTCTGGCCTTCTGTTGGCTGGAAGGGAAATTTTTGCAGCAGTATTTCCGAAGGCCTGGCCAATCTTATGATTTTCTTTTCGCTACATCTTCAGAAAACAAAGTCACCATGGTGGTAGTGGCTTTGGCAATGAGTGTTCTTTTTTCACCATCTATACACCAAACTTCAGCCTCACAGAAGTTCATTTTTTTACCCTGTTTCACCACCCAGCCTTTGGCATAAAGCTTTTGCCCCCGGCCGGGAGCGAAATACGATATTTTTATTTCTCCTGTTACCACATGCTGATCTTCAGCAACCACCGTGTAGGCCGAAAATCCCGCTACTATGTCGGCTACAGTAGCTGTTACCCCGCCATGTACTAAACCCGTTTGTTGTTGGTGCTCTTCTCTAAGCTCCAACCATCCTTCGGTTCTTCCTTCATCGATCACGTTCAGATCGAAGCCCACCAGCTTCATAAAGTGCTGCCGCTCCAAAAACTTCTCAATTCGTGCTTTATAGTTCTGATTGAATACCTTTACCATAATCTATTTTCCACAAATATATTGGTAAGGCCTTAGCCACGAAGAACCATGGGCAAAATTCAGGATCAAATTGAATTGCAATACGGACAAAAATTAAGGGTAAGGGTGTGTGGCATATGTATTGAAAACAACCGACTGCTGCTAGTACACCACAGGGCTTTAGGGGTAGCCAATGGGCTGTGGGCTCCTCCCGGAGGTGGAATGAACTATGGAGAAACAGCCGAACAAGCACTCATTCGGGAGTTCAAAGAAGAAACAGGCTGTACCATTGCCATAAAAAAATTTCTTTTTGTTCATGAATATTTAGATCCTCCCCTGCATGGCATAGAACTCTTTTTTGAAGTAGAAATTTGTTCCGGTACTCCTATTTTAGGCACCGACCCTGAGATGGATGTTGATGCTCAACTGCTTACGCAAATAGGATTTTACGATCTTAAGAAAGTACAAGAAACGGAAATGAGTAGTTTGCACTATGTATTGCAAAACGTAAAGAGCCTGAATGAATTGATTAATCTAAAAGGTTATTTCAAATTTCATTAATTATCCATAAAATAGCGGTCGCAGAACTATAGATTACCTAATAAATTAGTTAATTTTACGAAAATTCAACCTCCAAGATGAACCTAACTAAAGTACTCACGATTCTATTCTTCATCATCGCCTTAGGCGTTGGGTATTTGCTCTATGACAGCATTAATACCACCATTCTCGAAGCAAAAGAGATTGAAAGAATAGAAAACATGGTGAAAACCAAGCTTGAAAAAATCAGAGACGCTCAGACTGCCTACCATGCAACATATGGTGACTACGCAGACACCTGGGAGAAACTGATCGCATATGTTGATACCGGAAAAATCTATCTGATTCAGAGAACTGAGAAGATCACTATGCTTGCCTACGGTGCCGAGAAGTCTGAGTTTATCTACGACACCATTGGTGCTGTACCGGTAAAAGACTCTTTGTTCCGACCAGGTTTTGACCCAAGAACTTTGCCTGAGTTGCCTCATGCACCCGGCAAATACTTCTCTTTGTATGCAAAAGACTCTGTAAGAAATGGAGTGAGTGTAGACTACATTGAGGTTGTAGATACTTATCCGTTCGACAGAACAAGAACTGAAGATCATGAAATCGAAAAGAGAAGACCTCTACGATTCGGTTCTAAAACTGATATCACTACTGCTGGTAACTGGAACTAAACTGTGCGAGCAGCCGAGACTTCTCAAATAATATCAATAAAAGACGAAAGGCTGGATATTGACAAAATAAGTCAATACCGCCTTTCTTTTTTTGTGTCGGATATTGATTGCCAAATCACCGTATTCGATGTAAAAAAGAAACAACTATTGCTCTTTGAAAACCGAGAGCTAAACCCGGCCAAAAGCCTAATTGAAAATCTCAATACCATTTATGACGATCATATTCTGATTGCTGCTGGCTTTTGGAAAGAGATTCAGGTGTTTGTGAGAAATCGACAGTTTGCGCTGGTCCCGGTTCCTGTTTTCGACCGGAGTTTGTGCAAAGACTATGTTCAACTCAATGAGGTAACGGACCCCAATAAAGACGAATACCACTTTAAGGTATTGGACGATGTGGGTGCGGCCGTGGCTTTTGGCTATCTCGCAGAACTAAAGCAGTGGTTTAAAGAAAAATATCCCAAGCTTTCGCTTTATTTTAACCACCAGTCTGTAGCTTACCTCAAAGGGCTGCAAAAGCAAATAAAGAGTAAAGCTCCGGCCAGCCTTTACCTTACACTAAACAACAGCGATGTGCAAGTTGTGGGCTACAACCTACAAAGACTGGCCATATACAATCAGTTTCGGTTTACTGATGCCAAACACCTGACCAAGCTCATTCTTCTGACCCTGCAGCAGTTTAGTGCCGAAGGCCAGTCTACCCCCATCATACTTCATGGAATTAAGGAAAAAGTAGACCTTAACATGCCCATACTAAAGAAATACTTTCGTCACATTGAGTTAGGCAAACGCCCGGAAGGAGTGCTTATGCACCCCATATTCAATGAGTTGGAAGATCAGGAGTATTTTGAAGTGCTAGCCAACTTATAATTATCCGCTACCAATTGATCGTTAGTGGTAAGGAGGCATTCCATAAAATTCAGTTATTTTCGGGAATACGGTTTAAAGACCAATCCAAAGCCATAAAAAATGAAGCGAATAGCGATTTTCCCGGGTTCGTTCGACCCATTTACCAAAGGCCATGAAGACATTGTATTGAGAGGCCTTAAAATTGTAGACGAAATTGTGATTGGTATAGGCTACAACAGCCAAAAGCAGAACCGATACTTCGATATCTCCTACATGGAAGAAAAGATCAAAGAAACCTTTGCTCATGTGCCCCAGGTATCGGTGGTTGTATACAACGAACTCACGGCCTCTTTGGCTTCTAAAATTGGCGCCAGTGTAATACTTAGGGGTTTACGCAACACTACTGACTTTGAGTATGAGAATAGCATTTCTCAGGTAAACCGCTATCTCAATACCGAGCTAGAAAGCATTTTTCTAATCACATCACCGGAGTTGGCGGCTGTCAATTCATCGATTATTCGCGAGGTGCACCGCTACGGTGGAGATGTTCAAAAATACCTTCCTTATACACTCTGAGTCTTTTTAAGTTTTTTAAACTTATTGTAGACATGAGCTATTGACATGTAGGTGTTGTAGAGGGCTACATTCAGCTCGTTCTCGCTCATCCAACGTACCTCATCTATATCTTCTTCCAGCTGAGGTTTCATTTTGGAATCATCGAGGCAGTCCATCAGATACCAAACGGTCTTTTTAAGAATGCTTTTATCTCCCTTGGTATATGTATGCCAGGTGGTGCATATTTTCTGGTTCACTCTTACCTTAATATTACACTCCTCCTGCACCTCACGCTTGGCCCCCTCAACAAAAGACTCGCCCTTCTCAATTTTACCTTTGGGTAAGTCCCACTTCCCCAGTCGGTGAATGAGCAAAATACTACCATCGCGGTATACCACTCCCCCTCCGGCTTTCAGTATTTTAAACTTACTCTTGATATAGTCAATTGCCTCGTCATAGTTCTCTGTGAGCACAGTAATAGAAGACAAATTCTTGAGCTTCTTATTGTGCATTATAAAGAGAACCGACTTAATGGTACTATGGGTAGCATTTCGAATGAGCAGATTACCTTTGAACAACTTTTCGTTGATCAGCAGATCATCATCTTCGACAATACCGTTAAACTGCGCCAGATCACCCACTTCATCCGGCTTTTTAATTCTGAGAGGTTTGTCTTTAATATAGATCCTCATGGATTGAGTAGATTCGGGGTCAATATGAAAAAAAATTCGCTAACAAGGTGAATGAACTTCCTGTCAATTTCAGAAAAAAAATCTACTAACTTCGCGGCATGCAAAATCTACAAGCTGACAGAACCACGGCCTTAAAAATTGCTTCAGACCTACTGGCTATTGAGGCCATTAAGTTAAATATAGAAAATCCCTTTACCTGGAGCTCCGGCTGGAAGTCTCCCATCTATTGCGACAACCGTATGTCGCTTTCTTACCCGGCTACCAGAACTTTTATTAAAGAAAAACTAGCTGATGCTGCCCGGCAATATTTTCCGGAAGTAGAAGCCGTGGCCGGAGTGGCTACTGCCGGTATTCCGCAGGGAGCTTTGTTGGCCGATTTGCTAGAAGTACCGTTTATTTATGTGCGGTCCAAACCCAAGGGCCATGGTATGGAAAACCTTATTGAAGGCAAAGTAGATCCGGGCAAAAAAGTGGTGGTGGTAGAAGACCTTGTTTCTACCGGAGGCAGCTCACTGAAAGCTGCTGAGGCACTAAGATCGGCCGGTTACGAAGTACTGGGCATGTTAGCCATTTTCACTTATGGTTTTCCTTTAGCCGAAGAAAATTTTCAGAAAGCCAACATCACGCTTCACTGCCTGAGCAACTATAGTATAATGCTAGAACAGGCCATTGAAATGGGCTACATTAATAAGGAACATTTGGCTTCTCTGGAGGAATGGAGAAAAGCTCCTGCTCTTTGGAGACAATAAAATCGGCAGTGTATGGCTAAATTTTAAAGTCCGGGCCAATAGCCTTTGTTGTGGTTAACCCTATCCACACTAAAACTTTTCTTCTATTCCCAGGCCAAACAGTGCAAAGTCATACTTCACAGGGTCTTGTGCATCGAATGTCTTAAGGTTGCTAGTGAGTTCAAGAGCCGTTCGCCAGTCTGTTGGCTTTCGGGTAATTAGACCTAACTTTCGGGCCACTCGTTCCACATGTAAATCGCAGGGGCAAACCAACTGAGATGGGTTTATGCGCCTCCAGAGGCCAAAGTCTACTCCCTTATTATCTCTTCTCACCATCCACCTGAGAAACATATTTATCCGTTTACAAGCCGATTTTCTAGCCGGTGTAGCAATGTGTTTTCGGGTACGTTGCGGAGCATCCGGTAAACTGAAAAACAAATCGTGAAAATGAGTCAGGGCGTTTCCTACATCAGCATCATTCTCTTGTAACCCCATTAGGAAAGCATCTTCCAAACTATTATGATGTTGATAGTAATGTTTAAAAAAGGCCACAAAATAGAGCGTATCTGTAGTATTGAAGGTGCGGTGTTTAAACCGAAGCAATGTTTTCAGGTCTGCTTCAGAATGATGGAGCACAAACTGGTACGGTGCATTATCCATAAGAGCAAACAGCTCTTTGCACTTATTTATAATAGTAACACGCTGCCCCCAGGCCAATATAGATGCCCAAAAACCAGCAATTTCAATATCCTGTAGCGAACTATAGGCGTGTGGTATTACTATCGGGTCATTTTCAATAAATCCAGGCTGGTTGTATTCTTCAACCTTTGCATCGAGGAAATCTCTGAGAGCCGAAGCTTCCGTATGCATCTACTGTACGTAAGTAATCTGCACCCTAAAGCGCTTATCAACCGCTTTCAGGTGATCATAGGCCCTTTGGTTAAGCTTAATGATGATGTCTTCATTCTCTGAGGTTTCAGGAATGGTTCCGATTACACGAACGTACACCGTAAGATCGTTCATCAGGTTTTTCACTTTTATTACCGTGCCTTTTCTTGCAGTTCGGTGCAGGGCAAAAAACTTATTAGACGGTTCGCTTTCATCAATCACCTCCGCCAATCCTTCCTTCTGGAATTGCTGAAAGGGTGTACCCGGATAATTTACCTCCTCGGGTTGCTCTTCTTTTGGTTGCACTTTGGTGGTTGGTAGTGAGGCTGTACTGTTGAACGGAACCTCAGAGGTTTTCACTGAATCGGGCGTATTAATACGTTTGGTTTCGGCCTGAGAAGTGGTTTCTACCATCGGTGTATCTTTTTCAACAGGCACCAGCACATCTTTCTTAATAATCAGCTTTTGACCCAAGTCTATTGCATTAGAGGGAAGTTTATTCCAGTTTTTAATATCTGAAACCTGCACCTCATACTTTCTGGCAATTGCAAAAAGCGTTTCTCCGGCTTTAACCGTATGAGTAACCTCTTTGGTCTGTTTGGTCACCTCCGCATCGGGCGATATTACTTCTCCTCCATAGGGAATCTTGAGGGTTTGCCCTATTTGCAGGCCGTTGGCCAAAACAGGATTTGCCTTATTAATTTCGGACACGGTTGTTTTGTACCTGCGCGAAAGACTATACAAGGTTTGCTGAGCCTGTACTTTATGAATTACAAACACCTTATCGCCCTGACGCTCAATACCTAAGGAATCGGTCTGCGCAAATAAGGCACCCATGCATACTATACCAAATACAATCGTGTAACTAATTTTTCTCATCAATGCTGTAAATCTTCAACTCGTTCTTTCCGGTAACAAATATAAGTGCGTCTTGAACTATAAAAAAAGCCCCGGAGACCAGCCCTTTCACTCCACTATCTAGCGATTCACGAAGCAAAAGGTTGCCGCTCTCATCGAAGACACACAGAGTTAACGCTTTTAATTCATCCATCACATGATTGGCGGCTATAAAAATCGTTCCACTCGCTTCCAGATAGTCACAACTGCCTTTTAATTCTAGCCCGGCCTTCAAATCCAAAAACCTGGCCAATGTTTCAAAGTGAGGATTATCGACCTCATAATGAACAGGATATTGTTCCAGCGGCACTTCTCTATCAACCTTCTGTGCCTCTGTCCAGTCACCTTTAAGCACATCAAAGCTCAACTTCTCTTCAGCTTCAGGCATTGTCAAATACAGTAAGCGATTTTGCGCGCCTAACAATTTCACATTTTCCAAACTCCAAACTACCTCCTGCTTTTGGAGGTCAAACCCAAACACCGATCGAGATTCAATGTTTTGGGTATCTTCAAACTTTTGAAAAACAACCACATTGTTGTACAGATGGTAAGCACTAACCCACCAAGGATCTTCAAACTCCAGGCCTTGCCACAGCAGCTCCTTTTTTTTAAGATCTACCAAGGCAAAAGCAGAATGAAAATTCTCATGGTTGCGTGTATTAATCAGCAGCTTATCATCATGACATTTCACCTCCCAAACGGGCGATTCAAACGGTTGTGAAAATTTAAGGTTTAGCACCGAAGACACTGGCTTTCTTTGTAATTTGAACAAAAATAAGTGAATAAAGTGGGGAACAAAGGCATCAGATACATTACCCGATCAATAATAGGCTTAAGTGTCGTATTACTGTTTTTTACCGGCTGGGCGAGTGAACAGGCTAAGTACCAGGAAGGAACTATAAAGGTATTCCTTATGGAGGTTAAGGGAGATATTGACCCACGCATGAACCGTTATGTAGACCTTGCCCTTACTCAGGCCACTGAACAGGAGGCCGACCTCATTATTATTGAAATGGACACCTATGGCGGAGCGGTTATTGATGCGAACGACATTCGCACAAGAATTTTAGATTATGAAAAACCGGTTTGGGTATTTATAAATAACGATGCAGCTAGTGCCGGAGCACTTATTTCTATTGCTTGCGATAGCATATACATGGTTCCCGGTGCAAATATTGGAGCTGCTACGGTAGTTAATGGCACCGATGGCATGGCCGCACCCGATAAATACCAGTCGTATATGCGGGGAATAATGCGATCAACAGCAGAAAAAAATGGGCGCGATCCGCTCATTGCCGAGGGCATGGTAGACGACCGGGTGGTGATAGAGGGTATAACTGAAGAAGGGAAAGTAATCACCTTTACTACTTCTGAGGCCCTAAAACACGGCTATTGCGAAGCCGAGGTAGCGAGTATCCAGGATATTTTAGAGAAGAACGAAATTGTAGACTATCAACTGATTCGATATACACTTCCCCGAACTGAAAGAATCATTGCCTTCTTTCTCAATCCAGTGGTAAGCGGTTTACTTATTCTTGTAATTACCGGAGGAATATTCTTTGAATTACAAACCCCTGGAGTAGGCTTTCCTCTTGCTGCTGCGGGAGTTGCACTCGTTCTGTACCTTGTGCCATATTACCTCAATGGTCTGGCGGCCAACTGGGAAATAGCTGTGTTTTTTGTAGGACTGGCCCTCATTGCTCTGGAGGTCTTTGTCATTCCAGGTTTTGGAGTAGCCGGCATTGCCGGCATAATTTGTACGGTAGGGTCGCTTATTTTCATGATGTTGGGCAACGATAATTTTAACTTCGATTATGTACCCACCAAAGAAATAACCAAAGCTGCTACCACCGTTGGCTTAGGTGTGTTTGGCTCCGTGATTCTACTCATTATAATGGGCTATCGACTCACCCAAACCAGTATGTTTCAGCGAATAGCACTTACCACCACTCAGCGCAAGGATGAGGGATATACCTCCACTTTTTATAATGAAGACCTGGTGGGTAAAGAAGGAGTAGCAGCTACTATTCTAAGGCCAAGTGGCCGAGTAGAAATAAACGATGAGTTGTACGATGCATACACCCGTGGAGAGTATATTGAAGCCGGACAACCCATTGAGGTGGTTAGCCAGCAAGGCACATCGTTGCAGGTAAGAACTAAGAAAAAATGAAACACGAAAAATATTCTGCAGAGAGTAGGGCTATTTCAGGAGGGCACGACCCTTCTTCGGCTTATAATTCCATAAAGCCCCCCATCTATCAGACATCCACCTTTAAGTTCAACACCGCGGAAGAAGGCAAAGCATTCTTTATGAATGCTTCCGGAGACATCCCTCTGGAAGAACGAAATGCGAGTCTTATTTATACTCGCCTCAATCACCCTAATGCCATAACTGCCGAGTATCGGTTGGCTCAACTGGATGGAGCAGAAGATGCTGCCTTTTTTGAAAGTGGTATGGCAGCCATTTCCACTACTATTCTTAGCTTTTGCCAGGCCGGTGATTTAATTGTGATGTCTTCTCCCCTCTATGGCGGAACGGATACCTTTATAAAAAAACATGCGGTGCAGATGGGTATTGAGTGGGCTGAAATGGAGCGAGGCGCCACCCAAAAAGAAGTTGAGCAACTACTTGCCAACCACCCCAAAAGGGATAAACTAAAGATGATTTACCTTGAAACCCCTGCTAACCCTACACTCACACTGGTAGATATTGAAATGGTGCGAAAGCTTCGGGATAGACTGGCCCCTAATGCTGTAATTGCAGTAGACAACACTTACATGGGTCCCCTGTTTCAGCAACCACTTGCGCATGGTGCAGACATTAACCTTTACTCGGCTACCAAATACATCGGAGGCCATAGCGACATTATAGCAGGAGCAGCCAGTGGTAGTGAAAAGCTAATGAAGCTGGTGAAACAGAAAAGAGCCATTCTGGGAAATACCGCCTCACCGTTTACCTCATGGTTACTCTCCAGAAGCATGGAAACCATTGGCCTGAGAATGGAAAAACAGGCGAGTAATGCTCATAAATTGGCCGAATACCTTGCAGCTCACCCCAAAGTAAAGGCTACATACTACCTGGGACTTATGCCTGAGAGCGATCCACAATATGCGCTCTTCAAAAGACAAAACAACTCCGGTGGTGCTATGATTGCCTTTGAAGTACATGGTGGAGAAGCGGAAGCCTTTAGGTTTCTCAACGCGTTGGAATTGGCTCACCTGGCTATTTCGTTGGGCAGTACGGAAACGTTGGTTTCTCACCCGTACACTATGAGTAGCTCCAACATGGATGAAGCCGACCGCTTGAAAAATGGCATCACTCCTTCATTAATCAGAGTTTCTGTTGGCATTGAAAATATTGATGATTTAGTGAAAGACTTCGACCAAGCTTTAAGAACTGCCTAACTCTCAACGTTATTCCAGAATTTTTCTTCCCATTTTTGAGGAGGAAGAAAAATGTCAGGAATCTCCCGAACAATATGCCCGAACAACAAACCCTTTACGAACGCATAGGCGAAGAAAACATACTCCGGTTGGTAGATGATTTCTACAATGGAATTGAAAAGGATGAACTGATCCGCCCGATGTATCCCGAAGACTTACTCCCTGCCAAAAACCGACTCAAGCTATTCCTTATACAGGCTTTAGGTGGAAGACAAACCTATACCGATGAACGCGGCCATCCCATGCTCAGGCGTAGACACTTTCAATGGCAAATTGGTAAAGAAGAAGCCACCCATTGGCTCAAACACATGCATGCCGCTCTTGAAAAAGCCACTTTTGCAGAAAAAGACAAAGATGCATTTTGGGACTATGTATATCAGGCGGCTTTGCATATGATAAACAAATGAAAACCAATCCAAAATCATTTTCCCTATCTTCGCCACTTTATGAGAAGAGTACTCCTTAGGATATATTCTTTCTATGGCCTTTTGGTATTTGCGCTTATTTTTTTGGTGCTTCTACCATTTTTTCTTTTGGCTATTTTTATTCGCCCGCTTGAAGGCATAGCACCTTTTATCAACCATGTGTGGGCTCGGTTATTCTTCTTTTTTCTATTTCTCAATCGTACACGGGTTATATATAGAGCGAAACCGAAAACATCGCAGCGGTACATCTTCTGTGCCAACCACACCTCTTTCCTCGATATTCCAAGCTTAGGACTCATCAACCATAAATTTAAATTCATTGGCAAGGCCTCGCTAAAAAAAGTGCCGGTTTGGGGTTTCATGTATAGCAGGCTTCATATTTTAGTAGATAGAGCCAGCCTAAAAAGCAGACACAAAAGCTGGCTAAAAGCTCAGGAAGAAATAAGAAGAGGGTTTAGTGTGGTTTTTTTTCCTGAAGGTGGCATTCTCACCAAAAACCCTCCACACACTGTTACTTTTAAAGAAGGTAGCTTTCGTATTGCAGTGAACGAACAAATCCCCATTGTTCCCGTCAGCATTCCCTATAATCACCTACTTTTGCCAGACAAGTCGCCTCTAACCATGCACCCAGGCCGTATCGAAATGGTTGTACACGAACCCATTTGGCCTGAAGGCACTGGTGATGAAGCCGTGGAAAAGCTAAAAAAAGAAGTCCGGAAAGTCATCGAAGATACGCTCAACAGTTATGAAAGTAGATAAGGAAACCCTACAGAAAGTGGCTCATCTTGCCCGGCTGAACATTAAGCCTGAAGAAGAAGACCAACTGTTAAAAGACATGGGAGAAATATTGAACTGGGTAGAAAAGCTTCGCGAGGTAAACACGGAGGGCGTTGAGCCGCTCACCCATATGACCGGGGAAGTTAATGTGCTCAGAGCGGATAAAGCCGAAGCAACCATTGACAGGCAACAAGCATTGAAAAATGCCCCGCAACAGGACGGCAAGTTCTTTATAGTTCCACAGGTTATGAAACGAAATGACTAGTCTTATTTGGCGTTGACTGTTCATCAAACAACCATTGTACCTTGAATACCACCGCATTTAACCTACTAAAGACACTATGCATAACTCTGGCTATACTTGCCCTTCTATGGGTTGGATATGCCTGGTGGGTTGGCGATAATCTTGTGCTGCCCTGGCAAGTAGAGTCGACTCTCAAAACTCGCCCCTTCTTGTTAGAATACTTTCAACTGAACAGCAAACCTTCCGGGGTTGTGGCCGACCAGATTATAAGCTGGCAAAAATTCACTACCGGGGAAATGCAGTATCTATTATGGCCTCAGTATGCCCTACTAGCCATTTTTATGATATTGCTCATTGTAGGCTCTGTGGCATCTACTTACCTCAACCGCTTCAGCTATTTTGTTTTTTCCGGATTACTCATTTTTGCTTTCATACAATTAAGGCTGGAAGAACTAGGAGTGGCGCACCCATACCTAACCTATGGGCTAATTGGAGGTTATCTGCTGCTAAGCTACTTTTTTCATGCATTTAAAAGACAATCCAGTGTTCTCACAAGAACGCTTTCAATGACCCTTTTCTATGGTACCTTTCTGGCACTCATTCATTGGCTGCCCAATATGCAATACCCCGGTGTTGTTATGTTATCATTCGGTATAACGGGTCCACTACTATGGGCAGCTCTTTTTATTGTATTTATAGCAGGCGACAACCTGTTTAGCCTATTTAAACTCACCACCCAAGGGGCTCCCAAAGGTAAAAATGGGCTTATGCACTTTGGCATCGTAGGACTCATATACCTTGGTCTCACCGGCCTTCTTTTCGCTCAAAAAAATGAAGATATCAGGTTCTCTCTTTACTTAGTTGAACCACTCACCCTGCTCCTGGCCTCCATGGTTTCCGGTTACTTATGTTTCGATCAAAAGATCACAACCATTAATGTAGGAGGAGATATCATTGTCCTTAAAAAATGGCTTTACCCGCTGGCTTGCGCACTTACCCTGGGACTTATGGCCTATGCTAAAATTAATGCCATAGATTCCCTGCAGAACGCGCTGGAATGGGTAATCATTATTAGCCATTTAGCTTTTGGTGCAGCATTCTTCATCTATGCTTTAATCAACTTTATTCCTCCACTGCTACAAAACATACAAGTGTGGCACATGTTCTTTCAAGGTCCGCGTACTCCCATGCTAACCGTTCGGTTGTTCAGTATAATACTCGTAGTAGGCGGTTTCCTTTATTTAGAATATCGGCCATACTATCAGGCCAAAGCAGGGCAATATGCCATGTTGGCCTGCCTGGCTGAAAAAATAGACAACAAGCTTTTGGCTACTCAATACTACCGTCAAAGTGTTTTCTTCGACTTCTATAACTACCGTTCCAACTATGCGCTGGCTCAATTGGCTACCTCAGCATTGGAGAAAGAAGAAATACCCCAGCACTATTCGGCTATTGTGAGAGGTCGGCCCAATGCCAAAGCCCGAGTAGCCCTGGGTAATTATTATGCCCAAAACAGCGATCTCTACCGCAGCCTTAGTTCACTCATGTATTCACCTGAAATCGAACAAAGCCCTGAGGCAAGGAACAATTTGGGTATGGCTCATTACGAATATCAAAACTATGACTCGGCCTATAAGTACTTTAGCTCAACCCGGCAAAATGCTGCCATGGTGGGCGAAGCCAATCTTTCAGCCTTGAATTATGATGTAGCAGCTCTAGTTGATTTCGACACCACCATTCAGTATGAGTATATTGAGGACTTACACCTCAAAATAAATAGGCAGGCTCTGGCCAACGCTCAAAACCAATACTTCCCCTTCGACCATGAGCCTCACCCCGACACCCTTCTGAGCCGTGAAACTCTCTTTTACTTATATAATGCCGCTCTGGCACAAAAGAGACCCGATGCCCAAAAACTCATTGAAACCATCACCTACTATCAAAGCAGTCCCAAAAACCTGGCCTACAATACATTTTTGCAAACCGCTCTCAGCTTTGCCTACTACCATGCGGGGGAAGTGACCAAAGCTTTCTTAAGTATCGATGAAGTGATCGCTTCCGACTACGGAGCAGCCGCCTTCCCTTACTACGTAAAGGCCATTTGGGCCTATGATCAGGGCCAGGCCAACCTCACCGTTGAGTGTATTAACAATGCTCGCAAAAGAGGTTATAATGAACAAGGTCTTTTAGACTTTATGGAAGATCTTAAAACAGTTAAAAACTACGATAGGGCAGCCGATTTTAGTAAAGAACTCAAAGCACTAGTAAACAACAAAGCTCAGTTGACTGACCAAGAGTATATCGATAGCCTCATACATTTGGCCGGCAAAAACGCTTTCGACACTCACTCCACGCTTCAGACTTTTGACTTGTTGGAAAATGAAGGAGCCGAAGCAGAAAAGCTATACAATATTATGGTAGACAACCTGAAGGTTAATTCCAACTCAGCTGAGTTTCACGAGGTATACATTTACCTGTGCGCAAAAAACCGTTTTAGAACTTTTGCCGAAACAAGTTTTGAAAAGCTCGAGACCCTGGTGAGTCAGGAAAAACTTGAGACCATTCGGAAGGAGTTCGAGCGGCTACTCGAACGAAACGCACCCACTTTAAACCAGTAAAAAGCTTCCGAACCACTACACCAATAGACGGGGGCTTCTATAACTCATGCCAGACATGAGCCTGTAATCCTGTACCTCTTCCGTTCACGGAAAGTCTTTTCAGTGCTCCAATATCTTTTGATTCTTTTGTTTAGAGGGAAAGTGAAAAATAGGTTTTCAGCCATACACAAGCACTTTTCCCATTGGCGATACCCCAAACACAATAAACATCGGTAACACAGGGTTTAAACCATTTACATAATAAACAAGTATTGTATTAAACTTTTCGGCATTTAGATACGTCCAACGAATATGAGCAAAACTGTAATCAAGACATCTGATATCTCCAAGATATACCAGATGGGCAGCGAGACCATCCGAGCACTCAAGTCGGTTAGCATAGAAATCATGCAAGGTGAATACGTAGCCTTTATGGGGCCTTCCGGTTCCGGTAAATCTACCCTTATGAACATGATTGGCTGCCTGGATACCCCTTCAGGAGGTCAGTACATTCTCAATGGACAAGATGTATCTGATATGACTGAAAACGAATTGGCAGAGATCAGAAACAAAGAAATTGGTTTCGTATTTCAAACCTTTAACCTTTTACCAAGAGCTACTTCGTTGGAAAATGTGGCCCTTCCGCTTATTTATGCCGGATATAGCAAGGCGGAAAGAGAGGAGAAAGCCATGGCTGCTTTAGCCGGAGTTGGTCTCGATACCCGTGCTCATCACAAACCCAATGAGCTATCGGGTGGTCAGAGGCAACGTGTAGCCATTGCCAGAGCACTGGTAAACGACCCGTCTATTATTTTGGCCGATGAGCCAACCGGTAACCTTGATACCAAAACGTCTTACGACATTATGGATCTGTTTGCCCAGCTACACGAAAAAGGCAATACCATTATTATGGTAACTCATGAAGACGATATTGCCCAGTATTCCCACCGAATTGTAAGGTTGAGAGACGGCCTCATTGAAAAAGATGAAGTAAACCATAACCCTACCAAAGTGAATATTCTGAAGGCACAAATGGCCAATCAGGAAGAACATTAACAAAGGTTCAACCGGCTGTTTTTGAGGCTAAATCTGTAACTTAAGCCCCTCGAAACAGAACAGTTGCATGAAGATATATACCAAAACCGGAGATACAGGCACCACCTCATTATTGGGTGGTGCTCGTGTTTCAAAGGCACACATACGCATTGAGGCATATGGCACAGTCGATGAACTAAATAGCTATATAGGCCTCCTCCGCGATCAGCCGGTGAATCAAAATAGAAAAGACATTCTCAAAACCATTCAAGACAGGCTTTTTACTCTTGGTGCCGACCTGGCTACCGAACCCGGCAAAGACAAAGTAGTTAAACCCGACTTGTTCGAAAGCGATATAGACCTGCTAGAAACAGAGATGGATCGAATGGATGAGCAACTGCCTGCGCTAACCAGCTTTATACTCCCCGGAGGTCATCAGTCGGTATCCTTTGCCCACCTCGCCCGCTGTGTTTGCCGAAGGGCTGAACGCATAAGCATAGCTTTAAATGATCAGGAAAAAGTTTCTCCTCTGGTAATTAAGTACCTCAACCGCCTTTCTGACTACCTCTTTGTGCTAGGCCGGCTTATGGCTCAGGAATTGAATGCCGAAGAAGTGAAGTGGGAGCCTCGATCATAAAGCTTAGCCACCTTATAAGTATTTTATCAACTTATTTAATGCATTTGGATTTTCTGGAGATTGGTACACAATCGAATCTATTCTTGCATCAGAAATATAGGTCAAAGCCGGATAGATATCCGTTAACCCCTGTAAATAAAAAGAATTCGTTGTATCAATTAAAATTCTCTTGTGGTAATATATCTCCTGTCCTAACTCTACTTTTAAAGACTTTTTAGATCCTATCCAGGTGAATACAACTCCTAAATCCTCCAGTTTATCGATGTGATCAACAACAAAGTATTGTGCGCTGGAAATACACCCAGTACATCCTGCGCACGGAGTGATAAGTATCGCTTTCTTTTTATCAAAGTCCCTTTTCGATCCTTGCTCGATTACTTTGTCCCAAAGAGTGTCAATATCACTCTTGTTCGCGCATTAGATTATTAAACAAAAGAAGAATCCAAAAAGAAAAAAACGATTAGCCTACTTAGTCATTAGGTGCAAGTTTGAACTTTGAAAAGACCATTATATCTTCATTATTAGGCTCAAAGTTCGAGTCAAAAAAATACAAAGCATCTTCAGTAGCGAAGGTGGCGTTAGAAATACCAATACCCAATACCTCTCCAACTTTATTAAATGCACTATCCAGAATTATCGTAGTCATGAAATCAGTTCCCCCATTAATATTTAATATCCTATCACTATTCAATGTTGCAACATCCTTACCGATGACCCCGCCTCTCAAATAAACCTGCCTATATCTGTCAAATAAAACAGGACCATACCAAGAATTAGAGAGCAAATAATCACGAATGCCTTCCCTAGATTGATTATTTGTAAACGGTTTAGCGGTAGGCATGTTTTCAGAATCAGCTCTAAAGCTCTTCTTTTCACCAGTATCAAGTGAATATGTATAAATCTCTGGGTCCCAAGGAAAGCTTATAACTAAAAGGTTTTTATCGCTATTCAGAGTCATGAATGATTGCCTTGAAGAGCCCCCCCAGTAAGCATTCTTGTGACTATCAGGATAAGGAAAAAATATTCTTAAACTATCTAAATCATACCTATAATCGATGATAGTTCCTAGAAAATCGCTCTGCACTCTTCCCAAAGGCCTTACCATTGTGAGTAAAGAATTATTATTCTTTAAAAATTTAGGCTGATATACTACTTCTGCATTTAAAGAAGAATCTTTCAAGAAATTATAACGGTTTAAAACTGAACCAGAAGAGTCAATAAGTATAATTTCCCGTGATATTGAACTGAATAGAAAAATGGAATCATAATTTAAAGGATAAAAAGCTTTGACATCCCTTACAGCATTAGGCCCTTCTTTCATTAAGTCAGATTTTAATAAAACCTGACCACTTTCAATATCATAAAAGTATAACGAGTGATTCAAGTCATTATAAAAACAAAAAGCATTCAATGGTTCTGAATAAATAGAAACTAGATTGTCCCTTTTCGTTACACTATCTAAATGAAAAACTAGTCTTTCCCCACTTTCTAATAATGTAAATCTGTGACTTAAATCAACATTAGTCTTCTCTTTACAGCTAAAAATGACTAATAAAAAAAGACAAAAAAAATACCTCATCATTATACCATTTATCTTGATTTTAAAGATTAACCTATACAATATAACATGAGTATCAGGAACTGATACCCATGTTACTAAGTCTAATATTCTCCCGTACAAGAAGGACCTTGTTCATCTGGCAAGGGTTCCGTATATGTTTTTGTCAGTCCAAGAGTCCCATCCGAACCATAGCCCCATACGTCCACGCAAACCTTTGGCCCTTCATCTAATATACAAGTTCCGGCATTATACCAGTTTGGAATTATCAGGCCGAAAAATATTATCACCAATACAGCAATAGGTCTTATTAAAAATTTTGTTTCAGAAATTTTCGTTTTAATCTCATTAATCATTAATGCTTTTTACAGGCAGTTACCGTCCGAAACTATCTTTGAAGTAAAACCTATTGATTTCAAACAACCCGATCTTCTTAAGACAAAGAATCTAGATTAGAATCCATAAAACCACCTGAGAAGGTCTACCGTGTACATTCATTGTTTGCAAACAACTACATTGGCTTTTACTGCCCATTTTAAAGTCTTCTTCAAAGAAAAAAAAGAACTAAGTAAAGAAACTACTAACCTTTTTACATTCCAATTTAGATTAGTAGAAACCAATGTACATGACCTGCTTCTTTTTAGCGGATCAGTGGGAGCCCCGTAAGAAATAAATTGCCCCAAAATTTATTAGGCAAAAAGATTTAATTGCGGAATATTTGACCGAAACACCAGTCGTTCAGCATATTATATTCTGATAAACAGAAATATAACTTACTGAATTAGAGAATCTTACATAAACGACACGGTTTGCACCAAGCCTGTTTTTAGTTAAATTTGTACACTACCTATAACCCTTTAATCATGATAGAAACGTCTGCCATCAGAATAGAGAAAACCACTCAATCGCGAATTAATGAGCTCGATGAAAACAATATACCCTTTGGTAGACTCTATTCAGACCATATGTTTCTGGCCGATTATAAGGATGGCCAATGGCAAGATTTACGGATAGTCCCCTATCAAAACATTTCGCTTTCTCCTGCCAATTCTGCCTTGCATTATGGTATTACCATTTTCGAAGGGCTGAAAGCCTACCGCAACAAAGATGGCGAAGTAGTAGTATTCAGGCCGGAAGCTAACGCCAAGCGACTGAACATTTCTGCAGAACGAATGTGTATTCCTGCAGTGCCCGAAGGCTTATTTATGGAAGCCCTTAACGAACTACTCAAAATTGATGCTTCGTGGGTTCCTTCTGCCCCCGGCACAGCCCTGTATATAAGACCATTTGTCTTTGGTATGGACGAATACATTGGTATCAGACCATCTGAGAATTTCAGATTTATGATCATTACCGGCCCGGTCGGATCGTATTACACCAAACCGGTACGAGTAAAAATTGAAACTAAATTTTCCAGAGCGTTCGAAGGTGGAACAGGATTTGCCAAAGCCGGAGGCAACTACGCGGCCAGTCTGTATCCTGCTCGTTTGGCTCAAAAAATGGGCTTCGACCAACTCATCTGGACCGATGGAAAAACCCATCAGTACATTGAAGAGTCCGGCACCATGAATGTCATGTTTATGATTGATGATGTGCTTATTACTGCTCCAACCTCAGGAACAATACTTAAAGGAATAACCCGCGACTCTGTACTTACCATAGCAAGAGAATGGGGAGTGAAAGTAGAAGAAAGGCCAGTGGCAGTGTCTGAGGTAGTTGCGGCTGCTAAAGAAGGACGCCTCAAAGAAGCTTTTGGAGTGGGTACGGCCGCCACCATAGCCCCTATTGCTACCATAGGCTACGAAGATGAAGTTTATAATCTGCCTGCTGCAGATGATTCCTTCTTCTCCAGAAAAATACTTAAAGAACTAAGCGGTATACGTTCTGGCGAAATAGCCGATAAACACGGCTGGATATATAAGATTTAACTCGCTTTAACGAAGTTTTTGCCTTACTTAGCAGCAAGATGAAAGTCAGAAAAATAATTTACTTTCTTTTGCTGCTTTTTTCATTTTCAGCCCTAGAGGCTCAGGAATATCTGTTAGTAAGAAAAAAGGGCTCTACCCGAAGATACGAATACCGGGTGGGCGACACTTTTGTTTATCGACAGCAAGGAATGGATCAGTTTTTCAAAGACGTGATAACTGATTTTGTAGACAGTACCATTGTGCTGGAGAACAACATTGTTCTCATTAGTCAGCTGGAGGAAATAGACATTCAGAACGCTTTTACCAATCGCCCCCAGATTTTACGGCAAGGCGAAGCCCTACTCCCCACCATCGGTTACGGCCTGTTGGCTCTCGATCTGTTTAATCATACCATTATCGATGGTAACGACTTTTCATTCGACAAAGGCACCACCATAACCAGCGGTGCGTTTGTTGCAGCAGGCTACGGGCTTAAGATTTTTAGGAGAAAACGCGTAGATTTAACCAAGGAGAAGTTTGAGGCCTATCTGGTTTTGCGCTAGAAGTTGGTGTTGAGTGTAGCTGCAGGCCAATGCCTACTCCCATTTTCTGCTACCTGCTATGAGAAAAACACTTCACACGCTAATTGCTTTACTAGCTCTTTTTTCTGTTGCTACTCAGTTCTACTTGATGCTGGAAAACCGCACCACAAGCCTTACGGAAATGATTATCCGTTTTTTCAGCTTCTTCACTATTCTTACCAACACGCTCGTAGCCCTTTACTTCGGCATACTAAGCCTCAACCGCAAAAAAATGCCAGGCTTTTTATCGCACACCGAATCACTCACTTTTGTAACCGTCTACATCTTTGTGGTGGGACTCGTGTACCAAATAGCACTGCGCCATGTTTGGGAGCCTACAGGTTTGCAAATGGTAGTAGATGAGTTACTCCATACAGCAATCCCCATACTAGTATTCCTCTACTGGGCGCTTTACTCCACTCGCACGGCCTTTGAATGGAACCATCTACCCAAACTATTGGCCTATCCGGGCATCTATTTAGTTTACATTCTCTGCAGGGGTAAACTATCGGACTTTTATCCATACCCCTTTCTTGATGTAGCCAACCTGGGTTGGACCCTCACACTGCAAAACATTACCGTTCTTTTCCTCCTTTTCATAGTGTTGTTCCTTGCTTTTAAGGGGTTTAGAAAAATTCTACCCTAAGAAGAGTAACACTTAATACTTTCTTAGCTCCATACTCCTTGTAAAACCCCAACGGTTTCACCACTTTTGCAGCTCCAAAAAAATTATTCATGAACACAGATCAGTTGAAAGACTTGAAGGCGCGTATCACGGCCTTGAGGAGGTATCTTTGACTACGATGTCAAGAAAAAAGAAATAGAAGAGGAAGAACTGGTGACAGCCCAACCAGACTTCTGGAACGACCCCAAAGAGGCTGAGAAAATTCTTAAAACCATTCGAGCAAAAAAGGTGTGGACAGAAAGCTTCGAAAAAGCTAAAGAAGCTGTAGATGACCTGGACACCTTGTACGAATTTTACGAAATGGGCGAAGGAGAAGAGGCCGAAGTGGAAGCCGCTTATCAAACAGCTCTAGACGTACTGGAAGAGGTTGAGTTTAAAAAAATGCTTAGTGGCGAAGAGGATCAACTTAACGCCATTATAGAAATAAACCCCGGAGCTGGTGGCACGGAAAGTAATGACTGGGCGGAGATACTCATGCGCATGTACATTATGTGGGGAGAACGGCATGGCATGAAGGTAAAGCAGGTTAACTACCAGCCGGGCGAGGTAGCCGGTCTCAAATCATGTACCCTGGAGTTTGAAGGCGAATTCGCCTATGGCCAACTGAAGTCAGAATCGGGAGTGCACCGTTTGGTTCGTATTTCTCCTTTCGACTCTGGTGGACGAAGACATACTTCTTTCGCTTCAGTGTTTGCTTATCCTGTCATAGACGATTCCATAGAGATAGAAATAAACCCGGCAGATATTACCTGGGATACTTTTCGTTCGGGTGGTGCCGGTGGGCAAAACGTGAACAAAGTTGAAACTGGTGTGCGTCTGAAACATGCCCCCACAGGGATAGTTATTGAAAACACCGAAACACGCTCTCAGCTAGACAATAAAGAGCGGGCTTTGGCATTGCTAAAGTCAAGGCTATATCAGCTGGAGATGGAAAAGCGCAATGCCGAACGCGACAAACTGGAGGGTGAAAAGAAAAGGGTAGACTTTGGTTCTCAAATTAGAAACTACGTATTACACCCCTAC
>NZ_DDDQ01000138.1:0-28007 GCF_002336325.1 Roseivirga sp. UBA1976
GGATGATCATGGGTTGATTCCCTCTAAAGGGCTGTTTATCGATGATAACCTCAGCAACATCAATGCCGCTGCGGCTTTAGGGCTCAATACTTACCATAATCAGTCAGTAAACGACTGGATGAAACTCTTTTAGAGTCCGGCTTCGCGGTATGCCACTATGCCGCCTGTCATATTCACCACTCGGGTAAAACCTTGCTGCTTTAGGTACATCTGAGCCTGAGCTGAACGGGCTCCGGAGCGGCAATGCACTATTATTTCTTCATTTTTTAACGAAGTCAACTCTTCCAGTTGGTTTGGCAATTCAGCCAATGGTATGTTTCTAGCACCGAGGTTGTCTTCTTCATACTCCCAGATTTCGCGTACATCGATGAAGTGAAACGATTCTCCATTGGCCAGTCGCTCACTAACCTCTTTTACGGTGATGTTCTCCATGCCTAGTCTTTTAGTATTATTCGTTTATAGCTTACTTTTCCTCCTTGCCTAAAGCGCAGCAAATATATGCCTTTTTTGTTCATGCTCAGGTCTACTCTAACGCCATTGGTAACGGTGCTGAGCTGATAGCTGGCTTCCTGCCCCCAGTTGTCGTAAACTTGTAGTTGGCTGAGTTCTCCCTCAATAAATACTACACCTTCTGTAGGGTTAGGGTACACTTTTATAGGTTCACTGGGGGCGGCTTCACTGCCGGGAGTATTGGCCGCAATGGTCTTGTCGAACCTTGGTCGCATCAGAAAGCTACCTCTCACATATTCGTTCTCTCGCCATTGGCCACTTACATTGTAGAACATACGATTGCCGGTATCTGTGTTTTTGTCCAGGCCGACAGCCAAAAACTCATTGGTTGCCTGTTCGAACCCTATGTATATAGTGTCTTGTACAAAGATGGGGGGCTCCAACTTGTAGCTCCTTAGCTCTCCAATGGTGGCAGGTCTTAAAACACTGTAAGACGACCGAAAAAGAACAGACTCCGGGTCATTATCCAAGCGGCTCCAAACCATTAGCTCTATGGGTTGGCCGGCTTGTTGAACAAACGGAAAATTAATGTCAATATGAGTGAGCAATGCTTTTTGTTCCAAGGAGAAGGAATAGGCCAGCTTGCCTCCCCGTTGGTTGATGCCTGCTGCAAAATCAGGTTCACCATCATCATAGGCCAGATAGTCATCGAGTACTGTCACTATACGAACGGTATCATTAAGCCGGTAGTCTATATTGGTGTTGAAGGTGGTGTCAACCCCGGGGTTTATGTCTTCAATAAAGTAATTGTCTCCTGAGCGAATGTAATAGGTGGTTTCCAGCCAAAGAGAGTCGGCCAGTGCATTGAGGTTGCTGGCATTGAGGGCTCGCGAAGTAAAAGTTCTGCGTTCAAAGGCACCTGGTAGTGGATTGGCCAGTTTGTTGTCGTTTAAAACTTCAATTTCTTCATTGGCTACAAGGTCTCTAACTATAGTAGAAAACTGAATAGGCTGAAACTCCGAGTTAAGGTTATAGAATTCGGCATGGGTTTCTATAAGATACCGTGAAGGATTGGCAAAAAATTGTTCGGTGGGCATGGCCGAATAGGGGGCAGTAAGAAAGCTCGGGCGCCTGGTAAGCGCGCGGTCTCTATAGGCAATGTCATCAGGGTGTCGCGAATCATTAAGGTAGACATAATCCAGCAGCCAGGTGTCAAAGGCTCCGGACAACCGACTGTAGGCCTGAAACCGAAACTGGAAGCTGTCATGAAAAAAGCGAGAAGGTACTTTTACCAGCTGCTGAAAGAACTCTCCGGTTTCCAGGTTTTTGCCTCCTCTGGTAGACCATACACTTTCCCAGGTATCGTTGGCAGTTTTAAACTGTAGGGCCAGGCTGTCGTTCTCATCTGGCAATTCACCATGGCCGGTTACCTGCCAAAAAAAACTTAAAAATACTGAGTCTTGCTGACTGGCCGGCAAATTGGCCAGATTGATGGGTTGCGAGGTGAGCTGATCCGTGGCTCCGTTAATCAGGCTATTGGCATCGTAAGGAGAACCATTGGCTCCAACACCGTCAAAAATAGCAACGTTCAGAGTGGGAGCGTTTATACCAATACTGCTGCTCACTCTTACATTTTCTGGCGATTGCCACAGCTGCGTTGAGGGCACAAACCCCGATGTTGAAAAGTCGTCCCAAAAAGGCAGGCTCAGCACTTGGGTTGCCTGACTTGCCCGTGGTTGTATTTGGCTTTTACTACTGTTTTGGGCCGGCAAGGGTACTTCTATTATCTGCCCCTGAGAGAGCAGATTTATACATAGAAAACCGATGAGCCAGGCTGCTTTATTCACTCTATAGGTCGTTGTTGGTAGTAGCAGGCTTCTTGCTGTTTATCCACACCTCAATTAGGTCGCCTGTCCTTATCATAGCTCCTATGGGGGGCAACTGCTTATATACTCTGTTCGGAGGCACCGTATCGTTGAGTACGTAATTTACCTCATCCAGCCTCAGTCCAGAGGCTTCGATCTGAAATTTGAGCTCTTCCAACGTTTTGCCCAAAAAGTCCGGTGTAGCAAAGCGTTTTACCCCTTCACCATCGGCTATCACCAAATCGATTTTAGAGCCTTTATAAACCAATGTTCCGGTAGCTACATTTTCACCGTTATACTTTTGTGCGATAACCGCATTTTCGCGTCTATCGGGTACATAAGAAATTTCACCTAATTCAAGTCCATTGCTTTCCAGAATATCGCGGGCATTGAGCAGGTCTGTATTAATAAGGTTAGGCATTTTTACCTGAGGAGGCACGTTGGCATTAAGTGTTAGGTATATCTTCCTGTTTTCTTTCACCTTGGCTCCCCCCTTGGGGTTTTGACTAAGTATTACTTCAGGGTCAAAATCGGCTGAATATCCCGAATCACGAGTAACCTCATAGCGAAGGTTTCGATTGGTAAGAAAATCATCTATCTCGGTAAAGGATTTCCCTACCAAATCGGGCACAGTAATGGTTTCGTTATGATTGGTAGTGGCAGGCAGGTATATGTAGAAGAAAAAAAGGAGTACCACAATGCCAATGCCGGCCATTATGCCAATGTGTTTAAAAAATCGAAGGAAGGTGAAGGGTTTTTTACTCATTTTCAAAGTTTAAACGGCCAATCGCACATTTCATTTTATACCTAATGGTGATTATCCGAGCAAAGATAACTAATAAGTGAAAGTGACAAGTGCAGGCTGTTCAATTCATTGAACTGCTGAGGTAAATTGATGATGAGTTTAATTGGGTAACAACAAAATGAAAAAGAGACTGTCTCTAAAGCTGGGTAGGTTCAACCTGTACTTTCCTGTCAGTCGATAAACAAGTTCAGACTGACGAGTTTTAAGCTTTTGAGGCAGTCTCTTTAGTGGTGATTATTCAGTTCTTTACGCTTCGGCCACATTCACGGCCACCACCTGCTTAATTTCAGGAATATCTCTTTTTATAGCCTCTTCAATTCCGGCCTTCATGGTCATATGCGACATGGGGCAAGACTCGCAGGCTCCTTCGAGCTCCAACTTCACTACTAAATCGTCTGTCACTTCGAGCACCTTTACATTGCCACCATCGGCAATGAGAAAAGGTCTTATTCTCTCCAGTGCTTCTTCAATTCTTTCGAGCATATGTTTTAAACTTTAATTTCAACCTTTTTGGTTTGAGCCTTTTCGGCATTCCTTATGGCTATTTGCTGTGCGGTAGCTTCTGCCACTTTCAGAAAGGCCTCTCCGGTTACATCGTCTTGCATAATAGCCGGATAACCCACATCACCACCTTCGCGAATACTTTGCACCAGAGGAATTTCTCCTATAAATGGCACTTTGTGTCTTTCAGCCAGTTTTCTTCCGCCACCTCTGCCAAAGATATAGTACTTGTTTTCAGGCAGTTCTTCGGGTGTAAAGTAAGCCATATTTTCTATCACTCCAAGCACCGGTACGTTGATTTGCGGCTGCTGAAACATGTTAAGCCCTTTTTGAGCATCGGCAAGGGCTACTTTCTGAGGAGTAGTAACCAATACAGCTCCTGTAACCGGCACAGTTTGTACCAACGTAAGGTGAATATCGCTGGTGCCGGGAGGCAGGTCTATAAAGAGATAGTCTAAGTCGCCCCATTCCGTATCGGCTATAAATTGTTTTAGGGCACTGCTGGCCATTGGGCCACGCCAAACCACCGCATTTTCTGCAGGGGTAAGCAAACCAATGGATATAAGTTTTACGCCATATTGCTGTACGGGTACAATCAGGTTCTTATCGCCCACTTTCTTAATGCCCGGTTGTTCATGCTCACAATTGAACATGGTGGGCATAGAAGGACCAAAGATATCGGCATCAATTACACCTACTTTAGCTCCTTGTTTAGCCAGCGCCACAGCCAGGTTGGCCGTTACGGTAGACTTGCCAACACCGCCTTTACCGGAAGCTACCGCAACAATATTTTTAACTCCCGGCAACAGTGGAGCATTGTCTCTTGCTGAAGTTACGTGCGAGCTCATGGTTATTTTTACCACCACATCTTTGCCAATATGTGTGGCAATAGCCTGTTCGCAGTCTTTTCTGATGAGCTCCTTCAGCGGGCAGGCCGGAGTAGTGAGCATTACTGTAAAAGCAAGCTCGTTTCCATTAATTTCAATATCCTGAATCATGTTCAGCGTAACCAGGTCTTGCTTTATGTCCGGATCCTGAACATGCCTGAGTGCCGCTAAAACACTTTCTTTCGTCAATGCCATCTTCACAAATTTGGGTGCAAATTAAAGGCTTTCGCCCGACATTCATAGAAACATCTGTTCGCTATATTAGTTCAGGTTTACCGCTACAATCATTCTATATTTGAAGCGCGTTATGGCAATTAGTGAGTCTACCATTCAGGAAATTAAAAACCGCATAGACATTGTCGATGTCATTAGCGACTTTGTGAGCCTGAAAAAAGTGGGGAGCAACTATAGGGCACTGAGTCCTTTTACCAACGAGAAGACCCCCTCATTTTACGTTTCCCCCAGCAAAGAAATCTTTAAATGCTTTAGCTCCGGCAAAGGGGGCGATGCCATTACTTTTGTGATGGAAGTGGAGGGCATCAACTACATTGAAGCCCTGAAGTATCTGGCCGCAAAGTACGGCATAGAGGTACAGGAAGAAGAGCAGACCGATGAGCAGATTCAGGCCCAGAATGAGCGTGATAGCCTGTTTATTGTGCTCAATTTTGCCAACGAATACTTTAAGAAACAACTCTTTGATTCAGACGAAGGTCGATCCATAGGTCTGAGTTATTTCAAAGAAAGAGGGTTCAACGAGCAAACGCTTAAGACCTTCGAGCTGGGCTACTCGCTCGATGTGTGGGACGGGCTGCTCAAAGAAGCCAAAAAGAAGGGGCATTCGGAAGAATTGCTGGAAAAGGCCGGTCTCATTTTAAAGCAGGAGAGCAAGATATACGACCGCTTTAGGGGCAGGGTCATGTTCCCCATTCAGAATGTGGCGGGCAAGGTAATAGCCTTTGGTGCCCGAACGTTGCGCAGCGATAAGAAACAGCCCAAGTATATCAATTCGCCTGAAACAGAAGTTTACCACAAGAGTAAAATTCTCTATGGTATTCATCAGTCCAGGCAGGCCATTCGCAACGAAGATCTTTGCTATTTGGTAGAAGGCTATACCGATGTGATTTCCATGCACCAGGCCGGTGTACAAAATGTTGTAGCATCGAGCGGTACCAGCCTCACCAAAGAACAGGTGCAGCTCATTAGCAGGTACACCAAGAATATCACCGTTTTATACGATGGAGACAGTGCCGGGATCAAGGCTTCTTTCAGAGGAATTGACATGATTCTGGAGCACGACCTTAACGTGCGGGCGGTGGTTTTTCCTAACGGTGAAGATCCCGATAGTTTTTCCAGAAGCATGACTTCAGATGCTTTCAGGGAATATCTGGAAACCAATGCTCGCGACTTTATTACCTTCAAAACAGACATCTTAACGGATGGTGGCAAGCAGACAGACCCGGTTAAGAAGGTTCAGGTAATTCGTGAAATTATTGAGAGTATCTCCCTGATTCCCGATGGAATAAAGCGTTCGGTTTATATCTCTGCTTGCGCTGACTTGCTCGATGTAGAAGAACAGGTGTTACTGAGCGAACTGAACAAGTTGCTGATTAAGAAGCAGCGAAAGGATAGGGCTCAGCCAGAACCTCCGGAACCGGAAGACCTGCCTCTAACCGAGGCTAAACAACCCAAACCGAACCTGCAGTCGCTGGCTTATCCTGTAGAGCGCGAGTGCCTGCGCTTGGTGGTTAATTATGGCAATGAGCCCTTTGATGAAGAAATGACCATAGCCGAATTTATTCTTGGCGAGACTCAGACAATTAATTTCGAAAATAAGTCTATTGAAGAAACCCTGAACCTGGCCGCTCAGGTAGTAGATGAAGGAAAAAAAATAGAACCCGACATATTCATCGGTCCTGAAAACCCTACCATGAGTCAGTTGGTTATAGACCTGCTGGAAATGAAGTATTTTGTAAGTGAAGGTTGGGAGAAGAAGCACCGTATTTCTACAATGCACGAATCGGAAGACCTGCCAAGTGCTGCTTACACGGCCATTTTAAGGTTGAAACGAAAAAAACTGGAGTCGCTCATACTACAAAATGAAGAAACCCTGAAAAAGTCGAAGAGCGTGGAAGAACAAGAAGAGCTTATGACAATGCATAAACACCTGAAAATGATGCTCAAAGAAATTGACGATGAGTTGGGTATTGTGATATCGTCTTAATTTTTTAGGCTCCCCGAACTTTATACCTTTGCATCGCTTTTTATAGAGTATGTCTGAAGAAATTAAGCTCAACACCATAGAAGAGGCTATTGAAGCCATTAGGAATGGCGAGATCATTATTGTTGTAGATGATGAAAGCCGCGAAAACGAGGGGGATTTTATCTGCGCAGCCGATAAAGTAACCCCCGAGATCATCAATTTTATGGCCACCCATGGCCGGGGCCTCATTTGTGCGGCACTTATTGAAGATCGCTGCAACGAACTGGGACTCAATCTAATGGTAGATAATAATTCGGCCGCCTATGAAACGCCATTCACAGTGTCGGTGGATCTGATTGGCCATGGATGCACCACGGGTATTTCTGCCTCAGACAGAGCCAAAACCATTAAGGCACTGGTAAACCCCGACACACGTCCTGAAGAACTGGGTAAACCCGGACATATTTTTCCCTTAAGAGCCAAAAGAGGCGGAGTGTTGCGAAGGGCAGGTCATACAGAAGCTTCGATGGATTTTGCTCGATTGGCCGGCTTGAGCCCTGCCGGAGTACTGGTGGAAATAATGAATGAAGACGGTAGCATGGCCCGTTTGCCTGACCTGGTGAAGGTAGCTCAACGCTTTAACCTAAAGCTGGTTTCCATAGAAGATCTTATCTCCTACAGGCTTGAGAATGAAAGTCTTATTGAGCGCGATTTAGGTATTGATTTACCCACCGAGTACGGAGATTTTCATTTGCAGGCCTATAAGCAAATTAACACCAACGAGATGCATCTGGCCGTGGTAAAGGGTAATTGGGAGCCAGATGAACCGGTACTGGTAAGAGTGCACTCGTCTAGTACACTTGGCGATATTTTCGGTTTCAAGTTCGACTCCGGTAACCCCATCAAACATGCTCTGCGCATGATTGAAGAAGAAGGCAAGGGGGTGGTTCTTTACATGAATCAAAACTCCCGTGGCCAGCGACTTATTCATGAAATGCAGATGCTTCAGAAGAAGGGCATTAACGATGAACCCCTGAGCAGAAAATTTGGAGTGAAAATGGACACTAAAGATTATGGTGTGGGTGCACAAATACTCCGCGATTTGGGCATTTCTAAAATACGACTCATTTCTAATAACCCGCAGAAAAGGGTAGGGTTGATAGGCTATGGCCTTGAAATTCTTGAGTACGTACCTATGAAGAAGACACAAAAGGTCTGAAATTGCTTATTTTTTCTGCCGGATTGTAACATTCCACCCCATATCCGTTGTTTAATGTAGTGATGAAACAATGGTTGATTTCTTCGGTATGGCTATTGGCTTGCATTGCTTTGCAAGCACAGGAATTTCCTAGTCAGAAATTTCATAGAGGGCAGGTAACGCTCACCGATGGTAGTGTGCTTAGCGGACAAATTAAGTATGATCTCAACTCAGAAGTAATACTCCTTAAGCAAAACGATAAGAATGGCATTTCTACCCTCAATGCCAGCCAGTTCCAATCGTTTGTGATAAGTGCGGGCCCCAATGCCGGTGTAAGAACGTTCTACTCCATTCCTGTACTCAATGAAACAGGCTACCGTAGACCCCGTATTTTTGAACTGATTGCTCAGGGAAAGGTCTCGCTTATAGCCCGTGAATTTATTGCTACCCGGTCAAGTAGTGCCAATCGGTCCATCTACAGAAGAAGCATTTACGATCCGTATTATATTCCCGCCACCAGCCTTATGACCTATCAGTTTTTGGCCTATGAGCTTTGGTTGATTGATGAAAACGCAGAATTGACAGAGTTGGGCAATAGCCGAAGCGATGTAATCAAGGCTTTCGATAGCCACCATTCTGAGCTACGAAAATACATTAAGAAAGAAAAACTCAAGGTTGAGAAACTTCTGGACCTTAAACGTCTGGTGGACTATTACAATAGTTTGGACACCCTTTAGCCGTAAGCCATTAAATGCTTCTGGCCGTAAAGAGGTCAGCACCTTCTACCTTTATTTTCTCTGATAGGAAGTCGCCATAAACTTTGTCAAACTAGCACTTAGTTTGTGTTTCTCAATCTTATATCCAATATCTTTAGGGCATGTCAAAACCACTTATTCTAGTAACCAACGATGACGGAATTGTGTCTAACGGTATTCGTGTGTTGGCTGAAGTAATGTCAGAAATAGGCGAGGTAATTGTGGTGGCCCCCGATAGTCCTCAATCGGGTATGGGGCATGCCATTACGATTGGCGAACCACTACGTCTTATTCCTTCCGATTTGTTCGATGATTTGGGCATAAAGGCCTTCAAGTGCTCTGGCACACCGGCCGATTGTGTAAAGCTGGCCAAGCACCATGTGTTAAAAGAGAAAAACCCCGACCTGGTGGTTAGTGGTATCAATCATGGAAGCAATTTGGCTGTGAGTGTATTGTACTCCGGCACGATGTCGGCTGCTATTGAAGGAGCTATAGAAGGCTACCCTTCCATAGGCTATTCACTGGCCGATTTTAGCCATGATGCCGATTTTTCGCACACACGAGACTATGTAAAGAAGATAGCCCAAGAGGTGCTTTCCAAAGGCCTGGCCAAAGGAGTAGCTCTTAATGTAAACTTTCCTCCCAAACAGAATCAGCGTATTCAGGGCATAAAAATTTGCCGACAGGCCAAGGCCCACTGGGAAGAAGAGTTCGATCATAGAAAAGACCCATACGGACGTCCGTACTTCTGGCTGGCCGGAAACTTTGTGAATAATGACAAAGGGGAAGATACCGATGTGTGGGCCGTAGACCACAACTACGTGGCGGTGGTGCCTTGCCAATACGATATGACGGCCCATCATAGCATTGCCCAAATCAATGACGATTGGGATATTTAGACCATCAAGAGTTACTGGTTTTGCACTGTGGCTTTAGTTGAGATGGTGCTGCTTAAAAGGTTTGGGTTTTAGGCTTTTCGATGAAAATACCAGGGCCTGAATGACGATACCAAGAAAAATAATAATGCCCATTTCCAGTTGAGATGAGGTTAAACTGCCCAGAATAAGGCTTTCAGACTGATCGTATAGCGAAGCCCCCTCATCGGTCTGAATGGTGGAAAGCGCATTGAGGTGCTCTATGGCTTCCTGATTCATTGCTGTTTTTTCAAGACTGGCATCATGCTGATCGAACCGGGCCAAAGTAGCTTTTAGTGCTTCAAAGTGTTTTTTCTCTTCCGGAGTCAGGTAGGTTTTGGCATAGAGACTAAGCAGTTGCTGTCGTTCTTGTTTCAGGTCGTTCAACTGGGCGGTGAGTTGCTCACTGCTGCCCAGCAGGCAATCGTTTTGCTGTTGTAGGTTGTTGTAGAGTTTAAAAATATAGCTTTCAACCAACAGCCGGTCCTGATAAATAGAAGAAATAGATTCTTCAAGTTTTTTGAATCTTCTTCTTTCCGAAAGGTTGTTAAAAAGTATTAGGGCCATAATTGCAGCCAGAATACCTGCAGCCGTTAGCTTTTGTTGAATGCCGTATGTCCACTTCATAAGTTTAGTCTTTATATAAGTCGTCAATTTCTATTTTAGTCATTCGCATCAGGGCTTTTTGCGTTCGGGGAGCTGTTTTTGGATCGGTCATTAACCGCCCCAAAACGGATGGTATAATCTGCCATGATAATCCGAATTTATCTGTAAGCCAGCCGCAACGTCCCGGGTTGCCCCCTTCGCTTAGTTTTGCCCAATAGTGATCAATTTCTTGCTGGTTAGCACACTCCACTACCAACGAAACGGCAGGGTTGAGATGGTAGGTTGGGCCTCCATTCATGGCCATGTACTGCTGGCCATTGAGCCTGAATAACGCCATAAAACCATTGCCTCCGAGGTGTTCGGAGTGTTCGAACAAACTGCAATAGAACTCAGCGGCCTGTTGGGCTTCGTTGTTGTACCATAAGCATGTATACGGTCCGTTCATGGCTGCCGAACTATGTTTTTTCTTTACGGTATAAGGGTTTCCTGACACAGTGAGACCAGACAAAAAATGTATGACTTAAGTTGAGATAAAAAAAGGAATAATAAAAGTCTTCTGTGATTGGAAGAGTATGATTGAAACGACCGGCAGGTAGCTATTTGCTATTTCAACAATAGATCATACGTGTTGTTTTTATGAGCAACAAAGCCAAGCCTTTTATACAATTTAAGGGCTCTAGTATTGGTGGGAGTCACTTCGAGCTGGAGAGCTACTGCCTGAGCAAAGCGTGATTGAACCAAATAATCAATAAAACGGGAGGCTATTCCCCGTGAGCGGTAGTGAGACTCAATAAACAGCTCATCGATGGCAAGGATATTACCTCCAAACTCATTGCTCCAGAAGTTTATAAGAATGGCATAACCTATAAGTTTTCCGTCTTGCTCCATAACCATTATGGTGCCTCTTTGGGGCTCGCTGGCAAGCATGGAAAACGTTCTTTGAATTTTTTCTGCTGTTACCGAATGAGACCCTTCGTCTTCCCGGTAAAGCTTGATTATCATCGCTAATATGGAAGAATAATCTTTCTGTGCGAAAGGTCTGAAAACCGTTTTCATATTATTCGTTTTTTGTGGGTTACTGAAGCAAACGACATAAAATGACCTGCAGACAAGGGATGTAATAGAAATGGTCATGTGAATGTCAATATCGAACGACCAACGCATTGTTCCGGTCTTTAAGAGGACAAGAGCAGGCATGGCAAGTAGAAGAGCAGCATAGTGATAACCCGTCAGCCGTGAACAATAGGTTTACAGGTTCAGAGAGTCATTTATTTAGCGAAAGGTATGGTTGGTTTTTATTTGGAACTGGTCATCATTACATCTAGCAACTGTTAATCCTAAAACCACCTTTGTCCCTCTCTTTTGGGCACCGGGTCGTAGCCATGGCCTCCCCAGGGGTGGCAACGACTAAACCTTCTCAGGCCCATCCAGGAACCTCTGAGAGGCCCCCATTCTTTAATGGCCTGAACCGTGTAAGAGGAGCAGGTGGGGGAGTAGCGGCAATTGGCTCCCAACATGGGGGAGATGGCATATTGGTAAACTTTTACCGGAAAAATGAAAATAGCGATTAGCAATTTGCGCACGCTGAAAGATACGGGCTGTGCTTAGATATAGCAACAATTGCTAAGTAGTTTACGCGATAGTATTGGTGCGAATCAGAGCGGAATGGTAAAGAAAAACGTACTGCCTTTTTCAAGTTCAGATTCTACCCATATGGTACCTCCATGAAGCTCGGCTATCTTCTGGCAATGGGCCAAGCCTATACCCGTGCCCTGGTAGTCATCGTAGCTGTGAAGCCTATGAAAGATTTTGAAAATATTGGTTTTACTTTCCTTATCGATACCAATGCCATTGTCTTTGACCCCAAATTTCCAGAAAGTGTCAACCAACTGAGCAGAAATCTCAATGGTTGGGGGAGTATCCGCTTTATGAAATTTGAGCGCATTAGAAATGAGGTTTTGAAACAACAATCTTAGCTCGGTTCGGTAACACTGTATCACGGGTAGTTTCCCTATAATTATCTTGGCTTGTGCTTCTTCAATGGCCAGTGAAAGATCGTTTGTTACCGCTTCCACCAATTCTTGGCAGTCGGCAGTAACGAGCGTGCGGTCTATACCTATTTGGCTATAGTCCAGCAGATCACTAATGAGCTTGCTCATTCGGTTTACGCTGCTGTTCATGAGGTCTATGAGGGTTTCTCCTTCCTCATTGAAGGAGCCGCCATGTTTCTTTTGCAGTAAGTTGCACACACTGCTCATGGTGCGGAGGGGTTCCTTGAGGTCGTGGCCGGCCACATAGGCAAAGTTTTCCAGTTCCTTATTCTTGTCCAGCAACTGCTGATTAAATTCTGCAAGCTTCTTCTCGTCAGCCTTTTGCTTAGTCACATCCTGGCAGGTGCCTATCATTTCTATAACCTCACCCCTGGCATTGGTAAACACCTTACCCACCAGATGAATAATTTTAATCTGGCCCTGGCCGGTTTTTATTCGATGAAAGAAATCATAGAATTTTTTATCCCGGATTATACGCTCAACCTGTTCAGTCACATACTCCTTATCTTCCTCATATACATAGCTAAAGTAAGTGGCGTATGTAAGATCTTCTTCTCTACTTTGATGGAAAAGGGTATAAAGATTGTCGGACCAGATAACCTCATTGGTCACAGTATCCCATTGCCAGTGACCAACCTGAGTCAGCTCTTCCGCAAGCCCCAGTAGTTCATTCTTTTTCACCAGTTCGGCCTCGGTTTTATGGCGCTCCGTGATATCCAGTATAATTACCGAAACAAAAGTGCCTTGCTCAGTTTGAAAGGGAGAGAGACCAATTTCCATAGGAAACTCTTCTCCGCTTTTTCTTAAGCCTACGGCAGGCACTCCATTGCCCACTGTGTAGGGAGTAGGGTTTTTGTAATACTCCACTCTTTTTTCGGCATTCATACTGGTGAAGTAGCCTGGCACAAGCATGCTTGCTTTCTTACCCCTAAGCTCACTGGGCTTATAGCCAAAGGTGGACTCTATTCGGTGATTGGCGAATACAATTTCGCCCTCAGTGTTTACTATGAGTAAGTTATTGGGGAGTTCTTCTACAACGGATGGGGCAATTTTATTCATGAAATCATCTGTAGCCATACCTTTCGTTTATTGTTAAGCTGTTGAATTATAGCTTAATATATGTCTGTTGAGGCTGCTTGAGTCTTGGCTTCTGGGTGAGGGGTGAGGATTAAGTTGGGAGGTCTTGAAACAGACCACTGGAAGTCATTCCTTGCCGCTTAATCCATAAATTAATCTCACAATATACGAAAATCAATGGAAATAGCCTCGTGAATCTAGGGATAACCGAGGTTTAAATAATAAGTGAATAAGCATGGTTTAGGAAGAGAACCTTTTCTGCTCAACCCAAGTTGGGGTAGGCATGACTCACTAAATCCATTCAATTCCTTATCTTACAGAGAACATCCACTTAAACCTATGAATAAGCTATTTTTTTGTATTGCACTTATCTTTTCAGTATTGGAGGTTGCCGCACAGTCGGCCGATCAATACTTTCAACCTTTAAAATATAGAAACATTGGGCCCTTTAGAGGGGGGAGGTCAGTTAATGCCATGGGAGTTGTGGGCAACCCCACCACCTATTATATGGGTACTACGGGCGGTGGTCTTTGGAAAACGGAGGATGCAGGTCAGCGCTGGTTTAATATTTCCGATGGCTTTTTTAAGACGGGCTCCGTGGGGGCAATAGCCGTTTCAGAGGCTCAACCCAATATTATTTATGTGGGCATGGGTGAACATGCTCCAAGAGGGGTGATGACCAGCTATGGCGATGGTGTTTATAAATCAACCGATTCTGGCAAAACCTGGAAACATATGGGCCTGGAGGCCACTCAGCATATTGCAAGAATTGTGGTACACCCTTCCAATCCCGACATAGTTTGGGTGGCCGCTCAGGGAGCCTTGCACGGCCCCAATAAGGAAAGAGGTATTTACAAGTCGGTCGATGGTGGAAAGACCTGGAAGCAGGTGCTTTTTGTCAATGAATCGACAGGCTGCAGTGAACTTTCTTTGGATATGAATGCCCCTAATACGCTTTATGCTACCATGTGGGAACACGAACGGAAACCATGGAAGGTAATCAGCGGAGGAGAAGGTAGCGGAGTATATAAAAGTATGGATGGTGGTGAGTCTTGGTTCAAGATAGAAAAAGGCCTGCCCAATGAACTTGGTAAAATGGCCATAGCGGTGAGCAGGGCTAACTCTGATAAGGTGTATGCACTCATTGAGAGCGATTCTAATAAAGACCTTGGTGGCTTGTTTGTGTCTAACAATGCTGGCAAAAGTTGGAGCCGTGTAAGTGACGACAACCGACTTACACAAAGGGCCTGGTATTACACGGAAGTATTTACCGACCCAAACGATGAACATACGGTATATGTGCTCAGTGCTCCTGCCTTAAAGTCTATTGATGGTGGTAAAACCTGGCAAAGAATTACCGGCACACACGGAGACTATCATGATTTATGGATTAACCCAAACAACTCCAAAAACATGGTTATTGCCAACGATGGAGGTGCAGCCATTAGCTTTGATGGGGGTGAGCACTGGTCTACCCAGTCGAATATGCCTACGGCACAGTTTTACAGGATTAACGTAGATAACCTCTTTCCTTATAACATATATGGTGGTCAGCAGGATAACAGCTCTGTGAAGATTGCCAGCATGGCTTTGGGATCCGGAAGTATTGGAGAGAGAAACTGGTGGCCATCGGCCGGTGGAGAAAGTGCTTTTTTGGCTTTCGATCCGGATAACCCTCGTTACGTTATGGGCGGAAGCTACCTGGGCACAATAGAACTAATGGATATGGAGTCTAACGGAAGTACCAATGTGATGGAGGCACCCATTCAGTATTTGGGAAAGGCAGCGCGAGACATGAAGTACCTCTTTAACTGGAACGCGCCCATCATTTGGTCTAAACATGAACCTGGAACCTTCTACCATGCTGCCCAAAAGGTATTGAGAACCAGAGATAAAGGAATAACCTGGGAAGAAATATCGCCCGATCTCACCAGGAATATCGATGAAAAGCAAGGTAACGGTGGAGGACCATATACCAACGAGGCGGTTGGAGCAGAAAACTATGGAACCATTGCCTACCTTATGGAGTCGCCTCATGAAGCCGGAGTTTTCTGGACGGGCAGTGACGATGGGTTGGTGCACCTGACCCGCGACAACGGAAAAACCTGGCAAAACGTGACCCCTAAGGGCTTGCAAGAGTGCCTGGTTAACGCCATTGAAGTGTCTCCTCACGATCCGGCTACGGCCTATATTGCCACTACCCGATACAAGTTCAATGATAAGACCCCTGCCATTTATAAAACCACCAATTATGGCCAAAGCTGGACCAATATAAGCGAAGGAATTCCTTATGGAGCCTTCACACGGGTGGTTAGGGAAGATAAGAAGAGAAAAGATTTGCTCTATGCCGGAACAGAAACCGGTATCTATATCTCCTGGAATGGTGGTAAAAAATGGGAGCCTTTTCAACTCAATATGCCCGTTACACCTATTAATGACCTGATGGTTCACCAGGACGACCTCATTGTGGCCACCTCAGGCCGATCGTTTTGGATATTGGATGATTTGAGCCTGCTTGCACAGTACGAGAATAAGCCGGGGGTAAAGCTATATGAACCGGCCGAAACTGTATACGGAAGTTGGAGCAGTCCGCTGAACGGAAATAGTGCTGATGGTACCAGCGATTTTGCCGGTGTAAATCCGGCCAGTGGTATGGTCATATACTATGAGTTACCTAAAGGGTTTTCGGGCGATGTGGAGTTGGAGATTGCCGATGCCAATGGGCGCCTGATACGGAGGCTGAGCTCCAAAGAACAGAAAGATTTTGTAGCGTACGATGGTGGGCCTTCACGTGCTCCAAGACTCAGTGCCAATGAGGGGTTAAACCGATTTGTTTGGGATACCCGACACCCCATTATGCCCGGAGTTACGCATGTGTATATTGAGGGTAGTTACAATGGGCATAAGGTGGCTCCCGGTGAATATCAGCTTAGGCTGAAGGCGGCTGACCAAACACTCACAACCAAAGCCACCATTGTAGCTAATCCGTTGTACGATGTAAGTAATGACGACTACATGGCTTACGATGCCATAATGTCGGAGATGGAGGCTAATCTAACACAAATGCACCGTACGGTTAATCAGCTCTACAAAGTCCGTCATCAGCTCAAGACCATCACTGAAACCCTGGAAGGAGACCTGAAGGAGGAAAGCGAGGCACTAATTGAGGCGCTCACAGCCTGGGACAATGATATGGTTCAGCGCATGTCTAAGGCCTATGACGATGTGGAGAACTTTCCAAACAAATTTACGGCAGAGTACTTGTTCTTAATTAATCAGGCTGAGAGCAGTATTCCTAAAGTTACGCAGGCTGTTCGCGACCGCAAGGCGGAGCTGGATGCTCAATGGAAGAGGTATGAAGCCCAGGCCCGGGAGTGGATGAATAGTACCATACCCGGCCTCAATGAGAAATTGTGGAATGCAGGCATTGGCGCCATACGTCTCGGAAAATAAACGTGTTTTTCTGGGTTGAACCAGAGCACCCGGCTTGGTCGATACAAATAGAGGTGGCTGAGCAGATAGATAGCTAAGTCAAACGGCTCTGAACTTTAAAGTGACTAAAAGTGCAGAGCCGTTTTCTGTGTATAAAGCTTATTTCTTTTCGAAGTCTTTATAAAGCATACTGGCCTGAATGCCATTGTTGTTTTGGTATTTGCCGTTTTGGTAGGTATCGTAGTCGCCTTCAATAGTGTGGTAAAATATCTGGCAAATATCTACTCCCGCATAAATGCGAATAGGCTGCACACAGAAAATCTCCAGTGTCCAGAACCCGTTAAAACCAACGTCCCCAAAGCCTGCGGTTACGTGAATGAACAAACCAAGGCGGCCAATGGAACTTCTTCCTTCCAGCATTGGAACAAACTTGGAAGTTTCTGTTTTTTCAACCGTGCGCCCCAGATAGAGTTTACCTGTTTCCAGGAGCAAACCTTCTTCAGGAATGGTAAGGCGTTCCACCGGGTTAGGAGTCTTCATGTCCAACACCGGATTGGTATATACCATAAGCTCATTGTGAAGCTTAAGGTTGTAGCTATTGGGGTTTAGCTGCGACTCATTGAAAGGCTCAATGTTAATGCCTTTGCCAATCTCTCGCTTTATTTCTCTTCCTGAAAGAATCATAGGTTATCACAAATCTATACGTTCATTAGCCAATTGTGCCCAGCCATCTTCGGCAATGGTCTAATGCATTTTTCTATCGTTAAGGCCTTGTATATTTTAAGCAGTGTTAGTCTATGGTGTATGACATTTCACCACCTTTCTCATCTTTGAGCTGAATACCTGCGGCCTTCAAGTCGTCTCTAATTTTGTCAGACAGTGCGTAATTTTTGCTGAATTTAGCTTGCTTTCTTAGTTCTATCAATACCTGCATGGCCCCATCCAACACATTGTTGTTTTGCGCCAGGTCTGTTTCGTTCTTTAGGCCCAACACATCGAATATAATGCCTCTGAAGTGTGTAATTACCCAGTTAAAGATGTCAGCATCTATTTTTGCCAGTTCAGCAGGCTGCTGATAGTAGGTGTTTATTTTGGTGCTTACTTCGAAGAGGTTGGCAATGGCTTTGGCCGTGTTAAAGTCATCACTCAGATCGTTAAAGGCCTGCTCAATGTGCTGTTTTAATTCGTTCGATTTCTGCTCATCTACACTGCCTGTTCCGGCAGAAGGAACCTTTTCTATGAGCGAAAGGCTAGCCATCAAACGCTTATAACCTTTCTCTGCAGCTTGTAGAGCTTCATTGGAGAAATCGAGTGTGCTGGCATAGTGCGACATGAGCATAAAGAAGCGCACGGTCATGGCCGAGTAGCCTCTTTCCAGCAGCTTGTGGTTGCCTGTGAGGAGCTGCTCAGGGGTAAATCCATTGCCTTCAGATTTGGCCATCTTTCGGCCATTCACAGTCAGCATGTTGCCATGTACCCAATAATTGGCGCCCCCCTTGTGGCAGCAGCCTTTGTTCTGGGCAATTTCGGCTTCATGATGGGGGAATTTCAGATCCATGCCACCACCATGAATGTCAAATTGTTCACCTAAGTATTTGGTGCTCATTACGGAGCACTCCAGATGCCAACCGGGAAAGCCAACTCCCCAGGGCGATGGCCATCGCATAAGGTGACCGCCTTCGGCTTTTTTCCAAAGCGCAAAATCGAGCGGGTCGTTTTTCTGATCCTGACCGGTGAGCTCTCTGGTATTGGAGAGCATTTCGTCTATGTTGCGGCCACTCAATTCACCATACTGATGGTCTTTGTTGTATTTTCTAACATCGAAATAGACCGAACCATCTTTTTCGTAGGCATAGCCGTTGGCAATAATTTGCTTAATAAACTCTATTTGCTCCACAATATGGCCGGTGGCCGTTGGCTCAATCGAGGGGGGCAGAGCATTGAATAGGCGCATTACATCGTGAAACCCGTTGGTGTACTTCTGTACAATTTCCATGGGTTCCAGTTCTTCCAGTCGCGCTTTTTTGGCAATCTTATCTTCTCCTTCGTCTGCATCGCCCACCAGGTGACCCACATCGGTAATATTTCTTACATAACGAACTTTGTAGCCCAGGTAAAGCAAGTACCTAAACATGATGTCGAAAGACACAAAGGTTCTCACATTGCCCAAGTGTACATCGCTATACACGGTAGGGCCGCACACATACATGCCTACGCGGCCTTCATGTATGGGTTTGAAAACTTCCTTTTGTTTGTTTAGAGAATTGTAAATACTTACCGGATACTGTTCGTATAGGCTCATTTCAACGGGTTGTTGATGTAAGTCAGAAATTCTTTTTTAGTTGTTTCTTCATTGAACTTGCCACCATACTCTACCGTAACGGTGCTGGAAGATTGGTCAGAGGCTCCACGAGAACTCACACACATATGTTCGGCATCTATGTACACGGCTACGTCTTCAGTGCCGAGGCTTTGTTGCATTTCGTTGAGAATCTGTAGGGCCAATCGCTCCTGAACCTGCGGTCTTCGGGCATAATAGTCTACAATACGGTTAATCTTAGAAAGACCAATTACCTTATCGTTGGGTATGTAGGCTACGTGTGCTTTTCCCACTATAGGTAAAAAGTGGTGTTCGCAGTTGCTGTAGAGTGTAATATTCTTTTCTACCAGCATTTGGTTGTACTGGTATTTGTTCTCAAAGGTAGACATGGAAGGTTTGTGCTTCTCATTCAGCCCTTTGAAAAGCTCATTCACATAAAGTTTGGCTACCCGTTTTGGAGTACCTCGCAGGCTGTCATCGGTTAGGTCGAGGCCAAGAGTATGCATAATCTTCTCGAAGTAGCCCTGAATCAGCTCTATTTTCTCAGCATCTGTCAGGTCAAAAGCATCTTCCCGCAGGGGGGTAGCTATCGATGTCATCACATGGTCATTTCCCAGCTCCTCAATTTCCTTCAAAAGCTCCTCAGACGACTTGTTCGAATTTTTTTCCATTCAATTGATTTCTTGCGTTAACACTTCTACTCGCCAACTGCGAAAAAGTTGGGCAAAAGTACGATTAATTCCTATGGTATTAAAATTGGTCTTAGATAACTATTCAATGCTATAAATGATTCATTATTTACCCCTGAAGCAGATAATTATTTATAAATAGTTGCTTGTTCAATAGCCGCTTTGAAAGGGCTAAGTCATTGTTGGTCTGAGTATTGAATAGTTGGCCTCTTAGAATCTGGGTTTTTGGATGGTTTTGGTAAGATGGCCGGCATGAAACATTCGGGCCGTTTTAGCGCTTTACTATGCTAAAACACTCCAACCATTCATAAGGACGGGTGGGGGCAATTCGAGAAAAAAAGCTTACTTGAGAAACTGAACGAGTAGCATTTTTTATCTCGACCTAAAATACCTCTCTGTATATTTGGGTGAAAAGGAAGTGACCAGCCAAAAGCAAACGGCAATTTTTAAGCATATTAACTGTTAATTGACCTAGATGAATGCATATAACCTGATCATAGTTTTAGCCTGCGTAATTATTTTTTCGCATGTTTTTAATTTCATTTCTAAGCGTACCAATATACCGAGTGTAATCCTGCTCATTTTATTGGGTATTGCAGGCAAGTACGCCATGGACTACTATAACTTCAATCAAGATAAGCTCATATTCGGCACTCTTGAGGTGTTGGGTATTGTGGGGCTCATAATGATTGTATTGGAGGCGGCTATAGACTTAAAACTAACTCGTGAAAAATGGCCAATTATCTGGAAATCGTTTACTGTAGCGCTCATTTCGCTGGTAGTTTGTGCTTTTGGTATTTCATTCATTATCAATCAGGTTTTTAGAGAAGATCCCATTATTTCGTTGGTATATGCAGTGCCGCTTTCCATTATGAGCAGTGCTATTGTAATTCCTTCCGTGACACGGCTTGCAAAAGACAAGAAGGAGTTCATGATTTATGAGAGCACCTTTTCCGATATACTGGGCATTATGTTTTTCTACTTTTTGGTAGAAAATGTGGGAGTAGAGTCTACCAATCAGGTTATCTATAGCATTGTGGGCAATATCATTATTACCATAGTCATTTCGGTGATTGTGAGCTATGCCCTGGTAATGTTGTTTCAGCGCTTGGAGGGCGATGTAAAATTATTCATGCTCATTGCCGTACTCATTTTGCTGTACGCCATAGGCAAGCAACTACACCTTTCATCGCTTGTCATTATTCTGGTATTTGGCCTGTTGCTCAACAACATCAACTTGTTTTTTGTGGGTAAGCTCAAGGAGTTTATCAATGAAAACACGGTAAACAGCATACTCAAAGACCTGCATCTGGTCACACGCGAGTCGGCCTTTGTGGTGCGTACCTTCTTTTTTGTGGTGTTTGGCACTACCATAGACCTCAAGGCCTTGCTCAACCTGGAGGTGTTTGCTGTGGGATTGGGTATTGTGGTTTTCTTTTTTGTGGTTCGCTTTGTTTTCTTGAAGGCCTTTATGTGGAAGAAATCCATATTTCCTGAGTTCTTCATTACCCCTCGGGGGCTAATTACGGTACTCTTGTTTTTTAGCATTCCGGAGGAGTTGACCTCGCTTACTTTCAATGCCGATATTATTCTGATTACCATTATTTGTACCAGTATTGTCATGACCTGGGGACTGATTAAGTTTGGTAAAGAGGGCTTGGAAGAAGGGCAGCCTGCGCCTTTAGAAGACTCCGGTCTGTCGTACTTTTTGCAGCGAATGAGCAATTCTTCGCCTGCATCGGCCAAGGAAGTTGTACTGACTGAACAGGCCGAAGAAGCCGTAGAGGCTACGGACGTGGAGCCGGTGGCCAATGAAGAAAAAGGAGAAGGGGAAGAGCATAAACCTGATAAGGATGAGCCCGAAAAGTAATATCAATAGGGGTCTACATCGGCTACTACTTCTACCGATTTATATTCGTTTGTTTTAAGCAGTTCCAGTTGGGCCTTTTGGATAAGCTGTTTTACAGCCTCCATCTTGTACTTCTTCTCAATTTTCAGGAAAATATCCATCAGGAATTTGTCTCTGATTTTGTTAATGAGCGGTTCTTGCGGCCCCAATACTCTACCGGCTCCAAGGTCTTCTTTTAATAGATTGCTAAGGGTTTGGGCAGCCTGCTGAGTAAGCTTTTTGTCCTTGCTTCTCAGCAATAGGTGTATCATGCGGGTGTAAGGAGGGTAGTGATATTGCTTTCTTTCACGCATTTCTCCGTGATAGAAGGCGTGGTAGTCTCCTTTTTGGATGAGTTCGATAATGTGTTGATCGGGGTTGCGACTCTGAATAACCACCTTACCCTGGGTTTCCCTTCTTCCGGCACGGCCACTTACCTGAGTGACCATCTGAAAGGTGCGCTCAAAAGACCGAAAATCAGGGAAGTGAATCATGCGGTCTACATCGAATACGCCTACAAGGCTGACCTTGTCGAAATCGAGCCCCTTAGAAACCATTTGTGTACCCACCAGAATATCTATTTCACCTTTTTCGAACTCCTGAATAATGTTTTGGTAGGCATATTTGGCTCGGGTAGTTTCCAAATCCATTCGCTGCACACGGGCTTTAGGAAAAATGAGTTTTAGCTCTTCTTCAATTTTTTCGGTACCAATTCCTACGGTATGTATTTTTGTGCTGCCACATGCAGGACAAACCAGGGGCACAGCTTGTTTGTGGCCGCAATAGTGACAGTTGAGCTGGTTTTTATACTGATGGTAGGTGAGGCTTACCGCGCAACGCGTACACTCCGGTATAAACCCGCAGGTTTCGCAGGTGAGGTAGTTGGAGTAACCCCGTCTGTTCTGAAAAATAATGGCCTGCTCTTTTTTTTCAAGCACTTCGGCAATGGCCTCAATGAGTACGGAGCTAAAGTCGCCCACATTGGTTTTTCGCTTACGTTCTTCGGTAAGGTTGGCCACTACTATGTGCGGCAAGCTCGCTTCGTTGTATCGCTCAAAGAGTTCTACCAGTCCATATTTTTTTTGCAGGGCATTGGTATAGGATTCCAATGAGGGAGTAGCCGAGCCAAGCAGTGTTTTGGCACCATGCAAGTGAGCCAGAAAAAGCGCAGCATCTCTGGCGTGATACCTCGGAGCCGGATCGTATTGTTTGTAGCTCGATTCATGGGCTTCGTCTACTACAATCAGCCCCAGATTGTGGAAAGGAAGGAAAATACTGCTCCTAACGCCTACAATAAAATCAAAGCGGCCTTCCATGAGTCCGTACCAAACTTCTACCCGTTCGTTATCAGAGAATTTAGAGTGATACACGCCCATTCGGTCGCCAAAGATCTTTCGAAGTCGCTGTACAATTTGCGCGGTAAGTGCAATTTCCGGCAAGAGGTACAATACCTGCTGGCCGCTTTCCAGTGCTCCTTGAATGAGGTCTATGTATATTTCTGTTTTTCCGCTTCCGGTAATGCCATGAAGCAACACGGTGGGATGCTCTTGAAACTGACTGATGATTTGGTGTCGTGCTTCTTCTTGCTTTTCGCTTAGAACCAGTGGTTTTGGCTCAAAAGCCTGATCTTCTTCGAAACGAGAAATAATTTGTTCGAACTCTATAAATATCCCGTTTTTGATCAATGTTTTTAAAGAGGAGGCCGATAGACCGTTTTGTTGAAAGTCTGACTTAGGTAGGCCCTGTTGGTTTTTATTTGGTTCCTGAAACACGGGCACTTCGCGCAGATAATAGAGCAGTATATCGGCTTGTTTGGGGCTCTTTTCCAACTGCTGAAACAGTTCGTCTAATTGATTTTCATGAGCCAGAAAATCGCCATGCAATCGTACTTTCTTAATTTTTCGGGGTTTGTAGCGCTCTTTTACTTCTTCATAAATAATGATGAGTTCCTTTTGAACCAGTGATTTTATGTACTTATAGGCACTTTTGAGTTCGAGAATATCGGCTGCTTCTCTATAACTCAAGGAGTCTTTATTTTCCAGGGCCGAAAGCAGCAAAACCTCCCGATCGTCTAAAGTCAGATCTGTGTCGTTCCAGTCGTAGTGAGGGTGTAGTTGTATTTTAGATTCGCTGCTCAGTTTTAGTCCTGAAGGAAGGGCGGCATTGAGCACCTCTCCAAAGGTGCAGAGGTAGTAGCTGCTCATCCACTTCATTAGACTCACTTGCTGTGGAGTAACTATGGGTTCAGCATCGAGTATATCGAGCAGGGGTTTGGCCGAATACACTTCGGGGGCCTTCCGGTGTATGGAGTCTATAATGCCGGTTACTACCTTTTGTCTGCCAAATTGCACAATTACCCGCACTCCGGGCTTCGCCAGTTCCTGAAACTCGGTAGGAACTCTGTAGGTGAAAAGCCGGGCAATGGGTATGGGCAGTGCCACATCGGCAAAGTAGGTAGTCTCCCCCTCAGGGGCATCGATATTGAGTTGAAGTGACGACAATTGGCTCCTCTAAATCAAGGGTTGAAGATATTAATTATAGCCTAGTGAGCGATGGCGTATGGCCGGAATGTGGCGGAAAATCTCGACAATGTGTGTGAACCACCTATTGCGATGCATTCTTTGATGCCTGTTGCATTTGTGCGAAAACATCTTCTACGTTGTTTACCGGCAGCTGGCAGGTTTTGTTGTAGCATACAAAGTAAGTGGTTGCAGAATTAATCATTTCTCTACCTTTTAAGAGGGCCAGGCCCGATGTGGCTTGTGGTTTTTTGCCGGCTATCACCTTATTGGGTTCGTATTGTTGATGCAGGGCTTGCACCTGGGCTAGGTTGTTGGTCACCATTACTACCTCTGCCGTGGGGTAAGTGTGCAGGGCATACAAGGTGGCCCACTGAGCCAAATCTTGTGGAGCCAACATTAGCACCCTATTCATGCGATCTACCATGTCGCGAGCAGCTTCAGTATATTCTTCATGACTCAACAAGTGCCCGAGTGTTTTCAGGTTGGTGGCCATTAGGGCATTGGAAGAGGGAATTACATTGTCGAATATTTCTTTTTTGCGTGCAATAAGCTCTTCGGCCTTGTTAGAGGTATAAAAAAACAACCCTTCTTTCTCATCATAAAATTCTGAGAGGGTGATGCTCGTAAGGGTGTTGGCAAGCATGAGCCAGTGTTCGTCAAAGCTTACCTGATAAAGTTTGGCCATGCCTTCAATCACGGCTGCGTAGTCTTCCAGATATCCGTTTATGCCGGCTTTTCCATTCTTGTAATTTCGGAACAGTCGCTTGCTATCGTCCATCATTTTTTGCTCAATGAACTTGGCGCTTTTGAGGGCTAGCAATAGAAACTTTTCTTCACCAAAGGTGGCGTAGGCATCGCAAAGTCCCGATAGCATGAGGCCATTCCAACCGCTGAGAATTTTATCGTCCAGTCCGGGTTTTACCCTTTCGTTTCTGGCATTGAGCAGTTTTCGGTTGGCTATGCGCACAATATCCTTCAACTCGTCAATATCCAGTCCGTGGGTTTTGGCAAAGTCTTCGTCAGATGCTGCACGAAACGGAATGTTTTTACCGGGTTCCCAGTTGCCAGCAGTCAGGTTGTAGTAGTCAATCATGAGTTCGGCATCTATCTGGAGCAGATCATAGAACTCTTCGATTGTCCATAAGTAAAACTTGCCTTCTTCTCCTTCGCTGTCGGCATCCAGTGCGGCATAAAAGCCTCCTTCTTCCGAAGTCATTTCTCTTTCGAGCCAATCGATGGTTTGAAAAACAACCTCTTTGTAGAGTTCTTTTTTAGTGGCCTGATAGGTCTGTGAGTAAAGACTTACCAACTGACCATTGTCGTAAAGCATTTTCTCAAAATGTGGAACAAACCAATCCATGTCGGTAGAGTAGCGGGTAAAGCCTCCGCCCACCTGATCGTAAATTCCTCCCCGAGCCATGTGGTCAAGAGTGCGCTCCACATGGGTTAGTGCTTCGGTGTTTTGATTTACGTGAGCCTCTTTGAGCAGAAACTGGTAAACTACGGGCATAGGAAATTTAGGAGCCCGGTTGTTTCCTCCCTTTTGCCGGTCGAAATTTTCAGCAAACTTTTGGTACATCTGGTGGACAGCGGTTTTTGTAAATGCCTGCCCCTGACCAATCAGTCCGTATTTTTCTACTTCGCTACGCGCCAGGGTGTTCATAAAGCCATCGGCCGATTTGGCCAATTCATCATATTGTTGGCTAAAGGCCCTGTGAATTTGTATGCAAAGCTGAGCCCAGCCTTTGGGAGGAAAATAGGTGCCTCCGTAAAATGGTCGCTGGTCGGGCAAGAGAAAGACATTGAGTGGCCATCCGCCCTGAAGCCCCATAGCGTGAACGGCCTCCATGTATACCTGGTCTACATCGGGCCGTTCTTCCCGGTCTACCTTAATGCACACAAAGTGTTCATTCATTATGGAGGCAATGTCTTCGTTTTCAAAGCTTTCCCGTTCCATTACATGGCACCAGTGGCATGCCGAGTAGCCAATACTTACTATAATTGGTTTGTTTTCCGCTTTGGCCTTGTCCAGGGCCTCTTCGCCCCAAGGGTACCAGTCAACCGGATTGTGGGCATGCTGAAGCAGGTAAGGAGAGGAGGCTTCTATAAGTCTGTTGGCCATTACTGAATCTGTTTTTTGATTTGTGCTATTTCCTCACCAAGCGAAAGGGTGTGGCTCAATGATTTAAGTTGTTGGAGTGTGTTGTGCAGAAATTTCTGATGTCCTGCCGACTTGGGGTTAAATGGCCGGTGGTTAAGGTTTTGTCTTACTTTTTCCCACTGTTCCATTAGCTCCAGGTCTTTGGGGTGAATGTAGGCCGAAACGAACTTTTGCCAGATATAGTCAATGGCTTGTTCATTGGGATGGATCATGTCTTTTTCATAAAACCGATAATCGCGAAGGTCGTCCATCATGATCTCGTAGGCCGGAAAATAGTGTACATCATCTGCCATTTCGGTAATGTAGTGCGCAGCTAAACGAAGTACCGATTTGCTGGCGGAATTGAAGGGGAGTGTATCTCGTGTGTGCCGCACCGGACTTACTGTGAGCACAAACTCAATAGTGGGGTTGTATTGGTGAATGAGTTCTTTGAGGCTAAAAAATGCCGACACTATTTCTTCTGAGCTAAGTAGTTTTTTTTCGAACTCCTTTTGAGGTGTTTTATGGCAATTGGTCACCAACATGCGGGTCTTTTTTTGCTCATAAACCCAGGCCGTACCCAGGGTTATGAACAGCACACTGGCCTTACTGATTTGCTCATAGACTTTATTCAGGGCATCGTCCATGCGCTTGTGCAGAGTAGCTTTGGTTTTGGCACTGAAGCTCGAATGGAACTTGTAGTTCAGGTAAACGCCATCGCGTTTCAGAGTGGCCTGTTCCAGTACTTCGGTACGTTCCAGAGCCAGTTCTAAAAGCTCAAAGATGGAAAGCGGGTTAAATATTGTGCCGAGCGGATTGACCATAACCTCAAACTTGGCCGCCTCGAGCCGTTGGCCGATGGAATCGGAGAAGCAGGAGCCTACGGTAAGAAGCGGTGACGAATAGCCTATTTTGAGCCGGCTTTTTAGTTCTTCAATTTCTGTTCTGAACATGTGCAAAGATAAGGCTTTCCCGTGGCCACTGGTTCCTTGGAACGACCAATTTGAGAGACTTCTTTGGTTGACCACCCGCTATAGCAACTCTGTAGCTTAGTTTTTCTTTTAATTATATGGGGTTGAAAATGTGTTGATATTGAGTGAGTTATGAATGCAATCGTTTCACTTCATTTTTTCGATTTTTTTTGCTGTGCCTTCAAATTGTAAGAACATTTGTATGGTAAACTTTTTAGTGATGAGTATTAAAAAGCAGTATCTGAAAACCAAGCCGGTGGCTAATGTCACTTTTCAGTTGCCAGCCGAAGCTGCTGAGGGCGCCAGCAAGGTAAATCTTGTGGGCGAATTCAACGGTTGGGACAAGGCGGCTACTGAAATGAAAAAGCTTAAAACAGGAGACTTTAAGGCTACTGTTAAGCTAGAGACCGGCAAAGAGTACCAGTTTCGTTATCTGATCGATGGCGAAGTTTGGGAAAATGATTGGGAAGCCGATAAGTATGTTCCTAATCAATTGACCTTTGAAGACAATTCGGTAGTAGAGCTATAAGAAAGACATTTAGGACTTTCCATAGGTGAGTTCTCGTTTGAGACGGGCGGTTATTGGAAACAATACCGCCTTTTTTTGTGCCTAACGGTTTGAGTGAGGAAGGTATCCCGAAGGGTAAATACGGTAGTAGTAAAATGTCCCCCTTAGGACGTCATTGCGGAATTTTCCTCTGAAAACTTCACATACGCAAAGGAAAATATCCGCAAT
>NZ_DDDQ01000145.1:0-34056 GCF_002336325.1 Roseivirga sp. UBA1976
ATCACTAAGCAATGCATACCGCTCCATCAGTGGCTTGCAATCGCTCAGTAGGGCGTAGCCAATATGCCTAATGCCTGCACTTAATAGCTGATAATCATAGGCCTTAATCATATATTCATCGCATCGGCCACAGGTATAAAAGTGTTGCTTAGCAACTTCTATATTGCCTTCCACGCTATATTGATATAAGGCTGCCTTTTCATTAATAAAGAAAAATTCTGCCCTTACACTCTCTTGGAACAAGCTTTGATTCAATGATTTTCTAATCAGACCATACTCCCTCTCCTGATACTCCTGATGTACTTCAATAAGTCGCTTGCGATAATCCATTTCCATACGCCTAAACTAGGAAGTACTCATTTACCTTTGTACTTATCAGGCATAAATACACCTACCGCCTGGGAAATTATCGAGTTTTTAACACACATATCCATTGAATAATTATATCTATGGGGGAGTGTTTCTCTATATTAAAACGATAGTTAAAGCACTTACTAAAGAAGTACTATGGAGCTTTGCTGTAAAAGCTTACGATGCTAAAACATACTTGATTCAGCAGCTATAATTTACTTTCTAAAGATTTTATAGCCTATACCCATTTGAAAGAAGGGAAAACCATCGGAGTGGGCATAACCAAGTTCAGCAGCCACCTTGGTGGAGACATCATAGCTCATTTGAATGGAGGGTAAAACAGAAATAAAATATTGGTTGTGTACCCCTGTTCTAAGCCCCACACCTACATCGAATCGCGAGCCATCGAACACTGAATAGTTAAACTGCAAACCGGAAAATGTATTCGCCTCTCGCTCGGCACTCCCTATAGCTGTAAGATATACATAGCCCATGGAAAAGCGCTGTCCCAAATTAAGCGATACGGAGGGGCCGGTATTCCAACCATTTACAGATCTGGTGGTTATATTCTTGAGTGAAACTGAAAACCGATCTTTCTGAGGTTTGTTTTGCCGGTAAAAGCTCTGGGCTTGTACCCCAAAGCTCAACATGAGCAGGCTTGCTAGAACAATGAATTTGGCTTTCATGGCTGATGTGGTTCAATTCTTACCTCTAAATTCGCCAAATTCTTACCCCATTTTCTACGCAATGCCCGATGCTTAACATTTAGGTGTTTTACGCAAGAGGTTAGCCCCTTGAAATGACCTTAAAATTAAATATTAAGCTTAATTTTGCAGATTAGTCTTTCTTAAATCTTTATGCCTAAATCCATCTTCAAGCTTTACGAAGAACTCTTCTCCAAATCTGTTTTTGCCATTGCGGTCACATCCTACGAAGGCATACCTGTATTTGTAAATTCCAAGTTCTGCCAAATGATGGGTTATTCGGCAGAAGAACTGACAAGCATGACCTTTTCGGAGTTTACACACCCGGACGATGTGAATAAAAACCTGGAGGTTTTTGAGAAGCTAAAAGCCGGTGAAATAGAAAGCTACAGACTGGAGAAAAGATACATTCGCAAAACAGGAGAAGTTATTTGGGCAGAGCTAACCGTAGAGCTACTGGAAAACCGGGTAGATTCGGGCTACATAAGAACTTACATACTCGACATTACCGAAAAAAAGAAGAAAGAGGAAGCCATGGCCAAGCAGGAGCTGGTTTTCCACGAGGTATTTCACAATATGTTTCAGCTTATGGGGCTAATGGAGCTTGACGGTACACTTATAGAAGCAAACCAAAGTGCTCTGGACTTTGTGGGCTACAAAAGAGATGAAATTGTAGGCAAGAAGTTCTATGATGCACCCTGGTGGGCCTGGAATGACGAAATACGCTCACAAATCATTGACGCTATTGACAGAGCTTCTCAAGGCGAATTTGTTCGTTTTTATACAGATATTTTGGGCAACAAGGGTGTTGAAACCATCGATTTTTCCTTGCGCCCCATAAAGCAGGGCGGTAAGGTTGTGCTGCTTATTCCGGAGGGGCGCCCAATTCCTCAGGAAAAGGAAATCGAAAAAGAGTTATTGGCTAAAAACCTGCTGCTTGAAAAGACAGAAAAACTCTCGAAAACAGGCGGCTGGATTTTGCAAATCAAAGACCTGGATTTAAAGCTCTCAAACAACGCTTACGAACTTCTGGGTTTACCAAGAAACAAAAAACCAACCCTAAAGGATGTTCAGGAACGAGTTCACCCGGAAGACCTCGATCATTTTAACATGATTGTTCAGAAGGCTTTGGAAGACAAGCAGTCTTGCCAGCACCAGTATAGAGTGAAAACAGAAACAGGCTGGAGACACATAAAGAGCTATGGAGAACCTCGCTTCAATAAGAAAGGAAAGGCCATATCGCTCAATGGAGCCATTATGGACATTACTGCGGAAATGGAGTCCGAGCAGAAACTGCAAAAAATCAATGATGAGCTTAACAACAAAGTGCAGGAATTGCGTCAGTTTGCCTACGTAACCGCCCACGATCTTCAAGAACCACTACGCACTATTATCAGCTTTATTCAGTTGCTCAAGGCTACACTCAAAGATGCCAATATTCATGACGATACCGAACTGTATACCGAATACATAGAAAAAAGTGCCAACCGACTAAAAAATCTTATCAAAGACCTCCTGCATTTTAGTCAGTTAGAAAATCAAAAACTCACGTTCGAAAGGGTGAACCTTCAAAAGGTATTTCATCAGGTGAAGGCCGATTTGCACAACCTCATAAAAACCACCAATGCGTCTGTAGAATGTTCGGAGCTACCTCAAATAATTGCCAACGAAACGCGCATCAACGTACTTTTCCAAAATCTAATTAACAATGCCATAAAGTTTAGAAGGCAAGGTATTAGGCCCCAAATAAGAGTAGAATACACCCAGAATAATGACTTTCACTACCTGTCTTTTTCTGATAACGGAATTGGAATTGACAAAGAATATCACCAATATGTATTTGAGATCTTCAAGCGCCTGAGTAGTAGGGAAGAATATGAAGGCACCGGAATAGGCCTTGCCATGTGCAAGAAAATTGCAGATCAGCACAACGGAGTCATTGATGTGGAGTCGGTAGTGGATGAGGGAACGACCTTCCGGGTGGCTATTTCAAAAAAACTAACATTAAGCTATTGAAAACGCTGTTAATAGAAGATAATCCTGCCGATGTAGAATTGCTGAAAATTGCTTTCGAACAAACGCAGATCGACACGGATATCATTGTAAAAACAGATGGACAAGAAGCGATAGATTACTTGTTTGAGTTAGCCGAAAACCAGCCGGAAAGTGAGTTTCCGAGCCTTATTTTTCTCGATCTAAACCTCCCCAAAAAGAGCGGAAAAGAGGTACTCAGACTGGTAAAAAAAGACGAAAAGTTAAGAGGAGTACCCATTATAGTAATGTCTACCTCCGACTTTAGAGAAGATGTGGAGCTATGTTACAAGCTCTATGCAAACTCTTATCTGGTAAAGCCCAGCGATTTTAGCATGTTTATGGATATGGTGGGTTCTATTAAAGAGTTTTGGTACAACAAGTCGGTACTTCCTTAGACTCACTCTTTTAAAGACAAAAAAAGAGGTGCCATTTTCTGCTCGGCACCTCCAATTGAACAACACCCAAAAGCCAAATTGGTATTGTATCTTTAAACTCTTTCGTTAATGTAAATCCGTATGTCATGTGGGGCCGTTTCATTGCCTCCAAAGTATGGAAACAACAGGTAGTAAACGCCCAACTTATCTTTCACTTTTCGTTCCATAGTAACTGTATGGTCTCCATTTACTGCCAACTCATACGATTCATCGGTTAGGTTAATCTGAAACAATGCGTTGGCTCCTATCTGCAGATCTGTTATATATTCAAAATTCATCTGACCATTTTGATAGGCATACGCAAATATTTCAACCTGATCTTTCTGGGCACTGTATCGCCAACCAAACCGTATGCTGTTGTCATGGTGCATACTATTAGCATCGGCAAACCCAAACAGCTTGTTAATATCTTCCTGGTTTTTGTTGCCCAGGTTATAACGGGCCGATTCGTCAAATCTTGCCGTAAAACGCAAGGTTGAAGACTTTAAGGTTCTGAGCTTATCGCCAACAAACCCTGCGACCACCTTACTATCGTGTCGGCCTTCTTCTATAAGGTACACCTGCTCCGGATTTTCATAAAGCTCGGAGCAATCTTGTACCAGCAGGCCCAAAAGCAGTGCAAACACTAGCTTTTTCATGAAACTACTTTTAGGCTTGTGTTAGCACGAGTCATGGTTACATGAAACACGGCATGTCCATCTTCATGAATCGAAGCTGTGAGTTGTGCCTGGCTATTGGCCAGCAAACGCTTCACTAAGCCCAATCTCAAAGGCAAACCTTCGATGAGGTATTCTTCAGAGAGCTTTGAAAATGGCTCAAATATGTTTTCCAGGTCTTGCTCGGCAATTTTGAGTCCGGGCACCTCAAAAGTAAGCTCTACCTCATGCTCATTGGGGTTAATACCCAGCTTAGGCATTTCGCTTCCCTTAAATTCCAGAGCCAGACTCACCAGTCTTTTCAGACCTTTCATGAAAGACTCGTTATCTATACGCACCTCAACATGCTGCTGAATGCCCACAAAATCGAATTTCTTAAACGGATAGTAATTTTCGAACGAAATAGTAAGCTCTTTGAAAATATCGTCTGAACCATAGGAGGTAATATCTACTTTAGGCTCCGCATTGCTGAGCTCCATTAAAAGCAAGGTATCTTCTACCAGTCCAGCCGCTTTTTTAGACTCATTAACAATTCGGTTAATGTATTTTGAAAACAGCTTGAGCAGGTCTTCGCTTTTGTGCTCCATGATTTCTTCCATCATCTGAGCCGTCATTTCTATAGCATTGAGCGGAGACTTAAACTCGGCCGACATGTTGGTAAGCACCTTAGAGGTATTGTTACCAAATTCTATATGCTTAGTTTCTTCTGATTGATTTTTTTGTACAGCGTTCATGACTCCCTCCTTTTAGTAAATGTTCCAGATTAATTTTACACTCATTGCGCGTTCATTGCTCTTGCCGTATTCGAACCCGAGCTTGGTGTTCCAGGCCAGGTTTACCCTGCCCTCAACTCCGAAGTAAGGTTTCTCGAACTGGGCATCGAGCGCGGCCATTCTAAAGGTGGGGCCCACCTGAAAACAGTCGTTTACCGGCAACATAATGGCCGTGTAAAGTCCTGCCCATCGGGTGTCCATGTAAGAACCTTCTTTAGACTTGTAATCTCTGGTGTGGAAATAGCTGAAGTTGAATACCTCTTTGAAGTTCACTCCGAGTGAAAATCCGTAAAGAGGATTGTCGCCATAAGTGGCAACTGTGGGGGCTACTTGAAAACTGAAGTCTTTTTTCCCCTGGTGCTTATAATAGTACGTTTGGGAAAATGCAGTGCTACAACCGAGTAGCAAGACTGCAATACACATTAACTTTTTCATGGCTTTTGGATTTCAATTGTGTTATTCTTTCAACACTAAGGTCACCATCTGCCATGGCTAATATGTGAGTGAAACAAGGCTTGTAAAAAACCAGAAAAACACCACTATGGGGTGGTGTTTTCTGTAATGGATTGTTGTAAAAATTTCACTTAGTAGGGCTTTGTAAGATCACCTACAAAATCTAGGCAATTCCCTTAGAACCTAAATATCCGAGAAAAGACGCTTTTCCACTGCCCAAATGGCCAATCCGGCCATATTCTTATGCCCCGTCTTTTCCAATAGGTTTCGTTTATGGGCTTCTACTGTTCTTATGGAAATAAAAAGCTCATCGGCAATTTCCTGATTGGAGTATTCTTTTACTATAAGATGCAAGACCTCTTTTTCTCTTCGGGTAAGGGGTACATCTACCACTACTTTTTGCGATGATGTTTTTTCTCCTCGCAGATAGTCCATAATGGTATTGGTTACCTGTGGACTATAGTAGCTCTTGCCTTCGTGAACATCGAGAATGGCCTGAATAATTTCCGATTGGTTGGCGGTTTTCAGTACATATCCATTCACTCCATAGTTAAGCATTTTCTTAATATGCTGAGTTTCACTCAACATAGTGAGAGCTATAATCTTGAACTGATAAGTCATTTCTTTGAGCCGCTTCACCAACTGAATACCATCCACCTGTGGCATTACAATATCGGTTAGCAGAATATCGAAGTCAGGATTTTCCTTGATTCTCTGGAGCGCTTCTTCTCCATGATTGGCATGGTTTACCACCTCAAACCTATCGTCTTCAGAAATGTAGGCTTCCAGTGCATCTCTGATCATTTTATGATCATCTACCAAGAAAAGTCTAATCTTACTCATAATACAGTATGTCTTTAGTGAATGGAAATTCTATCATAATGGTTGTACCGTGCCCTACATGGGAATCTATATAAATTTCGGCCCCAAAGGACGATACTCTATTTTTCATATTGGCTAGCCCAAAACCACCTTTACTTTGACTCAACTTACTGGCATCGAATCCTTTACCGTCATCTTCAATAGTCAATTGCACTACATCGCCCAGCTTCATGTATTGTATGGTTACATACCTGGCCTCTGAGTGCTTGAGTATGTTATTGGTGGCTTCTTGTACTATCTTATACAAGCTGGTATCTATAGGTACTCTAAGCCTGATACCTTCCATGTTGGTCAGAAACTCAAACTCTACCTGACTGGATTGGTTCAAATCGCTGATGGTATCTTTTACTACCGAAACAAAGCCAAAATCTTCTATGGCCTTCGGCATCAGACTGTGAGCAATAGCCCGCGAATCGTTGAGCGACTTTTTCAGGTAGTTGTACCCTATATCGAACTTGTTCTTCACTTTATCGCTCAACTTGGCCTTTTCCATACGCACAAACTCCAAATTTAGAGAGGCAATGGTAAGGGTTTGCTGAAGGCTATCGTGAATTTCTTTAGAAATTCTTGATCGTTCTTGGTCCGAAGCTTCCATTACAGCATTGAGAATTCGCTCTTCCGAACGAACCCTATCCGTAATATCGTGAATAAAGCCTTCCAAAACATACTCGCTGCCTTCTTTATACACCAATTTGCCGGTGTTACTCACCCAAATTATCTTTCCGTCTTTGGTCATCATGCGGAAAGTATATGAATACTCATTTTCTTCTTTGAGCACGTTTTTGAGAAACTGAATGCTGCTCTCAAAATCTTCTTTATAAATGACCTGCTTTAAGAACTTCTCATGACCAATTTCTTCAATCTCATTTACCGAGTAGCCCAGCAGCTTGTGTAGGTATTCGGAGATAAACTCTATTTGGCTTGAAGGAAATTTGAGGCGATAAACGATGCCCGGCAATGAAGAAACTATGTTTTGAAACTGCTGGGACTGTTCCTGAATAAGCAATAGTGCCTTTTTAATGGCCGTAACATCTTGCGCAATACCAATGTGTCTTTTAGGTTCTCCATTGGCATCGTACTCTACCCGGCTCTTGGCAAAGAGATATCGTACTTCGCCCGACTTGAGTACAATGCGGTATTCACATTCGTATTTGCCCGTCTTGAGCGACTCTGCAAACTTAGCCACCTGCATTTCGCGATCATCCGGGTGGGTATATTCCAGCCACTCCTGCACAGGCACTCCGTCTTTTCTTTTAAGGCCGTACAGTTCGAACATGACATCCGACCACCAGGTTTCTTCAAACTGCATGTCGTATCGCCAGGTACCAATTCGGCCTACATTTTGCGACTCTTCAAAGGTTTCGAGTGTGTTGAGGTATTCTATTTCCAGTTCTTTCTTTTTAACCAGCGAATGTAGCAAGTTGGCATAGTTGGTGAGCAGTTCAATGTCTCTGGTACTGTACTCAGCTACTTTGTTACCAACACCTAAAATAGCCACCACTTTGTTGCCATCTATTATAGGTATCTCAAGGTCGCGATTTAGTTGAGGGTGACCTTCCGGTATTCCCTTATCGCTAATTTGTTCTTCCTGACTATGAATTACAGGCTTGCGTTTGTCTATACAGTCTTTCCAAATACCCGCTTCTTCTATCTCATAATCGGGGATTCTCTTCTTTGTGTTGGAAGCAGAAACACCCTCCTGACTCCACTGCACAAACTTAATTTTACCCTCGTCTTCATCTACAAAATGATAGAACCCACAGTTAGAGTCGAGTAGTTCTACTGCATATTCCACTCCACGCTGAATGAGTTCTTCAAGGCTTTTCTGGTAGGCTTCGTACAGTTTTACGGTAAAGCTCAAAAATTCATTGAACTTGTGCTGCTCAGTTACATCGCTAAAGGTAGACTCAAACAAATACGGAGCACCATTCTTAAAAACTGTTTGCACGTTAAAATTGAGCCAGCGTTTCTCACCGCTCTCGGTGTTGAAAAGCACCTCAATATTATGTCGGGTTTTGTTTAGGTCGGAGACCTCAAAAAGATTGCTGGAATGGGGTATAAAATTATTAATGTTTTTACCGAGCAATTGCTTTTGCGATGGTCTACCCAAAATACGGGCACCCTCCGGGTTTAGCTCAAGAATTTCTCCGTTGGTATCGACAAGAATATAGCCCTCCTGAATGTTTTCGAAGATACTTCGATACTTGTTTTCCGACTCTTCCAGAGCTTTCACTGCCTGATACTCCTGGGTAATATCGCGTAAGAAGGCCATTACATACTCTCCATCTTTCAGCTCAATTTTGTTGAGATGAATATTGGCAATTATGGTATTGCCCTGGCCGTCTTTGTAATACCAAATAAAGTTCTCATCCTTCCTTACCTCTAGTTGGCCCACATGATATTTGGTGGCTTCTTCAGAGGTTCTCCCTCCCGGCTGGTGCGAAGGAGACAGTTCCCACATGGCTTTATTGTTGAGCTCAGAAATGGGCATATTGAATATTTGACTCATTCGCTTATTGCAGTCTACAAAGCGATAGTCCTTGAGCAGTGCTATACCTATTGTGGCGTTTTCCAACAATACCCGGAATCTTTGCTCGCTTTCGGCCACCAAGAGAACGGCTCGTTTATGTTTTAAAATAAGCCCCAGGTTTTCGGAAATGGCATCCATCAGAGAAACTTCCTCAGGCAGAAAGTTAATTTCTTCTCCTTCTGAATTTCTTTTGGCAATGGCCACGGCTACCTCTCCTACTACTACACCATCCATTCGCAACGGAGAGCTATACCTGTTTTTGTAGGTGAATTTTCCGCTATTGAATTTATTATCATCAAAAATAATTTGTGCCTGCGTACACTCCGGATACTGAAAAGCTGGTGGAATAAGCTGAACGGCCTGGCGCAACAAGTCTTCTTTGGAAGACAGCCCCGACTCGGCCAGATGAGAAATACCATAGAGGCACTTAGCCTCCTTTACGCGCTCCTTCAAATCGAACACCAGTTTCTCATTCTGCCGTTTGGCCTCCATTTCTGCATTCACGTTGGTAGATACACCAATCCATGAGATAATGTTCTGATTCTCATCTAATATTGGATTGGCCTTAACACTCAACCACTTGTACTTGCCCGAAGCGTCTTTGTGGCGTTCCAGGTTAAAATAGGAAGACTTGTTGGCCAGTGCTTCTTCCCATTTAAGGCGGGCCTGCTCCCGATCGTCTTTATGAAGCCCGTTTCTTCTTCCCTGATGGTAGTACTTTATGTTATCTCCATAGAAGTGTCGGCCGGCTTCATTAATGTAATTCGTTTTTCCTTGCGAATCGGCTGTCCATAGAATGTGTGGTAAAAATTCAGACTGCATTCTGAACTTGCTCTCACTCTCCTGCAGGGCAAGTTCATTCAACTTCTGCTCTGTTACGTTTCTCACCAACATGGTTACTCCGTTGAACATGCCTTTTTGGTCGTGCAGAGCGGAAAGTTTGGCATCGAACCATTTGGTTTTTGCTCCAAACTGTATGCTATAGGTAATGGATTCGGTCTGGGAAGACTCCTTAATTCTTACAAAGGCTTCTTTCACCAGCTGACTCACATCATCGGGCATAAAGTCTGCTATTTTTTTGCCAATCATTTTGGCTGGTACGGCCAGCAAATCACCGGGGTCTCCACCAGGAAAAACCTCTTTGTAGCGAAGATTTCTGTCTATTATAATGACTATATCATCGAACGAGTCGAGAATGGACAATAGCTTTTCTTTCACTTCGTGGAGCTCATTCTCGGCAATTTTTCGCTCGGTAATGTCGTGATACACCCCCAAAACAGAATCAGGGTTACCTTCTGGGTCGTAAGTAGTTTCCCAGGAATCTTCAAAATAGCGCACCTCTCCGTTCGGCAGTAAAGCCTTAAACTCTACATGAGTGTTTTTATGGCTTTTTCTCGATTGTTTAATGAGGTCTCTAAGGCGCTTTCGGTCGTCTGGGTGAACCAACTTAAAAAACACCTCTCTGGAGGGTTGAATCTTTTTGTCTAAATGGAATAACTCATAGGCCGAGTCAGACCAGGTGTAGTTATCGGTTTTATAGCTGTAAGTCCAGTGGCCAAAGTTGGCAATTTTTTGAGCAGCCTGAAGCTTGGCCTGCCGATCTTTAATTTCCAGCTGATGCCTTCTGCGCTCGGTAATATCCGTAAATATGGTACAGGTTTTAAGCTCGTTGGTAGCCTGATCTATAAGCGGAAATGAATCTATCAGGATCCAGACAATGGCTGACTTTCTAGGATTGAAAATCCCCACAATATCGCCCAATACCGGCTTTTTAGATTCGACCACCTTGGCCGAAGGCATGGCTGTCCAATCGAGCTGATTGTGGTCTTCATCGATAAAATACCAATCAGGATCTTTCGCTCCCTTAGTGTCGAGCACCTCACGGTCTAAGCCTAAAATTTCCGCAGCCTTTTTATTGGAGTCTAGAATTTGCCCTTCCGAATCCTGGTATACAATACCCACAGTGGCATTGTCAAATATGGTTCTGAATTTGAGTTCGCTTTGCTCCAGGGCAATTTGTCGCTCTTTTTCCTCCGTAATATCTTGAACTAAACCCAATACGCCTAGCAACCTACCCTTGGCGTTAAACTCGGGGTCGCCTGTCACTTTTACCCATCGTACTTGTTTATTCTTTTCTACCCTGTGTAAAAACTCAATGTGCTGACCATCGCACATTTTTTTGAAGTCGGTAATAAAGAGCTCTCTATCTTCTCCATATATAGCATCCAGAATAGTTTCCCGATCAATTTTCTGCTCTGCCGGAAAGCCCAGTATGGCTCGGCACTTAGGAGAAACGTAAGTAAATTCTTCCTGCTCTAAATCGAAATACCAGCTACCAATACGACCCAACTTCTGGGTTTTCTGAAGCTGTATTTTCTCAAATCTTATTTTTTCTTCTTGCTCTTTGAGGGCCGTAATATCAACATGCACGCCCAGCACTTTAATAGGGTTGCGCTGGCTATCGTACTCCATTATTTTACCCGTATCATAAATCCAGATGTAGTGCCCTTCTTTGTGCTGAATACGGTATACGGCCTCGTACTTATCTGTCTCTCCTTTTACATGCTGCTCTAGTTTGGCCAAAGATTCAGGAAAGTCTTCCGGGTGAATTCTGCTTCTTGAAAAGCCCAGCGATTTGTCTAACTCAGACACTTCGAAGCCAAGCATTTTGGCGTACTCAAAGTTGTAGAGCATTTCGTTGGTTTTCAGGTTCCACTCCCATGTACCCAGATTGGCGGCCTCAAGCGTGAAGTCGAGACGCTCTTCCATGGCCTTCAATTCTGTAATGTCTTCCTTAACTGCCAGAAAATTAACTATTCGGCCGTTTTCGTCTTTTATTGGGCTTATGATGGCCTTTTCGTAGAGTAGAGTACCATTTTTGCGTTTGTTTATGAAATTACCGGACCAGGTATCTCCTTCTATAATAGTATCCCAAAGTTGTTTAAATACCTCCTCGTCTTGACGACCCGACTTTAAAAGGCTTGGTTTTTTCCCTATTACCTCTCTTTTGGTGTAACCGGTCACCTCCACAAACCTGTCGTTAACATATTCTATGTTTCCGTCAATATTGGTAATGAGGATAATATTGGCAGACTGTTCTACAGCTGCGGAAAGTTTTTCGAGCTTAGCGCTTTGTGTGGTTACCTTTCTTCTGAGTTCTATGCGTTCCAGAGAGAATATGAGGGACTTCTCGATCTGGGTAGGTGACATCTCGTGCTTTGAAAGGTAATCTTGCGCACCCAATTGTATGGCTTCTTTGGCCAAATCGAGGCTCTGATTACCACTTAAAACAATAAGGCATATGTCAGGAAAATTATTAACAATTCGCTCTACCCCTTCTAACCCTTTGATACCCGGCAAACCCAGGTCTAGAAACACCACATGAAAGGTTTCCTCTTCGAGCCACTCCATACCCACCCAAAAGTCAACCACATGTTCTATTCTAAACTCCTTGTCATGATCGAACATCGATACATATTCTTGTAAAAGAATGGCATCGGTATGATTATCTTCTATGTGGAGTATTTTGGTCATAGCAGGAATCTGTATTTTCCCTCGAAACGTTTAATCCTAAGCTCTAAAAACTCAACCCTTAGCTCAGATAGGTATAATTTAAGGGTTTAATGCCCGATAAAAAATAACTACCAGCGATATTTTCTCTATAAAATGCAATTGCTTACGCCAAATCGATTCCGAGGTTGAGTCTCATCGCTAACCGGCCATCTGAATTACCAGATCTGCCTAGTTATGGAAAGTGTGCAATTACTTAGATTAAATTCGAATTCCTGTATGTGATTCTCTGTGTAATGGATGTAGGTGATTCACGTAGTTTTTAAAACACTCCTAAAGACAGGCCCGCCCACTGAAAAATCTATAAAATGGTCAAAAAAACATTCAGAACTATTTTTTGGGTAGCTTAAAGAAGAATGTGGTGCCTTCTCCTTCAGTAGATTCATACCATATATCTCCGCCTCCCTTAGAAATTATGCGATGAGCTATAGCCAGCCCCATGCCTGAACCCTGCACTTCTTCGCCAGCGAATCGCTTAAAGATTACAAACACATCGTTTTTGTAAATTTCCGGGATACCAATACCATTATCTTTTACGGAAAAAGTGACAAACCCAGGCGATTCTAGAGCTTCAATATGAATTTTGGGTTTACTACTTTTATTGTACTTCAACCCATTGTCTATCAGGTTCATGAGCAACCTCTCAAAAAGGCTCTGCTGAAAGGATATTTCCGGCATGGACGAGTACGTTACGGTAGCATTGTGTTCATATATTTTTTTGCGCAATAGCTCCAACACATTTTCCAGAGCCGTTTGAGTGCTAAATACAACCGAAGGATTCTTGGAAGTATTTACTCTGGAGTAAGCCAACAAGTCATTGATCATACGTTTTATCTTGCTGGTTCCTCCCAAAATATACTCCACAAACATTTGAGATTTATCGTCCAGATTGGTTCCCAGGCGGGTTACTAAAAGTTCGGTGAAGGCCGAAATGGTTCTGATGGGTTCCTGTAAATCGTGCGATGCCACGTAAGCGAACTCCTCCAATTCTTTGTTGGATCTCTCCAACTCACGGTTGAGCTGATTGAGCTCGTGCTGATTTTTGTACAACACAGTAATGTCTAATATTCCTCCACCAAGTTTCACCAACCGATTGTGCCTGAATATGGGCTGTGCAAAAATACGCACCTGTTTTTTGTTGCCATTGGCAGTTATTATCTCCAGTTCCAAATCGAAAGGAGTACCATCTACCAGACCGGCTTTAAGAGCTTCTCTAAGTTTGGGGCGATCGGCAGAGGTATAGAAGCTTAGTGTCTGCTCCAGGTCTGGTGCCTCGCCTATGTCTAACTCATGGATCGTAAACATTTCGTCAGACCAGTACATGGTATGGCTTAAAAGGTCATATTCAAAACCACCCACATGCAGGTGTTCTCCAACTCTCTTCAGTACCTCCAACTGATGCTGAATGGAGGTATCCATATTTACTTTTTCCGTTTCATCGGTTAGTATGAGTCCGTAGTAGTCTGTTTGCAGGGGAATTATTTCTACGGTACACCAGCGGTTTACTGAATTAAAGAAATGGGTAAACTTTGACTTCTCTGCTCGTGGTTCACCAAGCCGACTAATGAGCCAATGAAAAGGAGAGTCGTAGGCATTTCTTTTTTTCTCAGGAAACCACTTACCAAGTATTGTTGCTGACTCCACCTGCAGAAGTTCTTCAAAGCTGGGGTTGATCACATGAAAGCACACTGATTTTATGGATTTGCCAGTTCTTCGAACGTAAAAATTGGCAATACCCAAATCGATTTTATCGAAAAGGTCTTTGTATACCTGTAATGACTCATTTACATTATTATCCACTTCTCTTTTATTCATCAACTCATTTTTGTTCATACATAATGGATTGATGGAACCCTACCCGGGTGTTCCATAATAGACAAACCTCGAACGGTGCTAATAATCTATTGCGTGAAAGTGGTGTGAGACAATCTCAATAATAGCGATATTTTCCCTGAAAAGCGATAGCCCTAAATGCATCTGATTGGATTGTACAATACCAATTACCGAAGATGTAGCGATATGCTTTAATTACTCAAATTAAGCAACAGAAACCCCGAAAAAGAACAAGTTATTATCTTAACCACGGCCAGGCCGCACATCTAGAGTATTACGATAAAGAACTTGTATGGAGCAAAGTTTTACCCGATTACCAGCGTTTATTTAAAAATTGTTCTTCTACTCGATAGCAGAAATTTGTCCAAAAAAAAACAGAGGCTGCCTTAAGCGTGCAGCTCATTTCCGGAAGAAAGAGATAACACTCTTAAGACAACCTCTGCGGCACTTTAACTATCAACTCTACTTAAATAATCATCTTTCGTGTCGGATCGATGAACCAACTTCACACAAAGTACCCAACTGATGTCTTTATGTTTGTTATTGTTTGTCTTTGGAAAACCGCATTTGACAATGCTCTTTTTTTTAAGACATAGAGTCCGCCTTAGCTACAGTCAATCTAGGTGAAAAGGAGATTTCTAAAATGTAATCTCAGGGAGCGCAGAGTAAAATTCAGTCTGATCATATCTTTGGTTATTGGCCTCTTTGCGCCCTCCCTTGATCACATTTACAAAGTAAGGGGACTTACTTTTCACAAACATCTGAGAAACACCTAACTCTTCTATAGGTGAAACACCTAGATTTGCTTTTACTAAGAATTGTTTTTCTTGAAAATCTCGTTTTCGATTGCGTAAATAATGAGCCCGGCCAGATTTTTACTACCGGTTTTCTCTAACATGTTTCGTTTATGAGCCTCCACCGTTCGGGCACTAATAAATAGCTGATCGGCAATTTCTCTGTTGCTCTTTTGTTCTAAAATGAGCTGCAAAATTTCTTTCTCTCTATCGGTAAGGTCCGTTTTTAGGCTAAAACCTACCCCATTTCCCCTGAGCTTGCTCATCATTATCTCAGTAATTTCATAGGAGTAAAACTGCCCTCCCTTATATACGGTTTCAATGGCCTGCCTTAACTCATTTTTCCCAACATCTTTTAATACATAGCCCATAACCCCCAATTGCAAGAGGCGTTTTACGAAGATCACATCATTGAACATGGTGAGTACTATTACCTTCACATCCCTGTTTTCGGCAATCAACCGTTCAACCAGTTCAATACCATTGAGCTGGGGCATTTGAATATCGGTAAGTAGTATGTCTACCTCCAGACTTTTAAGTTGTTCGTAGGCCAACAGACCATTGGAGGCTGTGCCACAAATTTTAAACTCTGGTATTTGGCTTAAAAAGGAGACCAATCCTTCTAAAATCATAGGGTGATCATCGGCCACAAAAAGGCGAATTGACTTATTCATATACTTTAAGCTTTGCTGGAATAATGGCCACCAAACAAGTACCCTTTCCCGGGTTGCTATCTACTGATAGCCTACCAGACATTGACCATACCCGGTTTTTCATGCTTGTCAGGCCATATCCTTCTTTATAAATATCTAGTTTGTTTTTATCAAAACCCACACCGTTGTCCTCTATCATCATTTGCACGTTTTCATCGGCCGTTTTAATGAGCTGTACACTAATCTTACTGGCTTTGGCATGCTTCATTATATTATTTAGGGTTTCCTGGGCTACCCGATACAACCCTAGCTCTACCTCGGCCGGTAGTCTTGCTGTAATATTGGTATAATATTCAACCTCGGTGCCGTTGCCATTAATGGTATCGGAAATTAATTGTTCCAGGGCTTTTACAAGCCCCAGTTCCTCTACATCTTTAGGCAATAGCTGATGGGCAATATTGCGACTTTCTTTAATACCCTGCTCTAAATACTTAAGGCTTTTGTAGTGCCTCCGAAAACTTTGCGACCTCCTCATCCAGATGCTTAAGATTCATATAGCTAACCCCCAGGGTTTGTTGTACACCATCGTGCAAATCTGAAGCAATCCTTCTGCGTTCTTTGTCTTCAGTACTGTATATAGCCTGCTGAACTTTCTCCTGATTTCTAATAATAGGGGTCACATCGAAAAGGCAGCCTTCCAGCCACACCAGCATATCGTTTTCAAACACACCTACCCCCTGTTCCCATATCCACTTTATTCTGCCTTGCTTATCCTTTATTCGGTATGTCATCCGAAAAGGCTTTTGATCGTTCACCGAACGCTGCACATGCTCCCAAACCTCATCCCTATCATCTGGTATAATCAAGTTACCAAAAGTTGTAATGGCCGGATCGCCATAAAACTCCTCCTGTCTGTATCCTGTAATTTGTTCACAAGCAGGGCTGATATAGTCCATGGTCCATGACTCATCGTTTCTGCAGCGATATACCACCCCCGGCAAGTTATTTATGAGGTTATTCATTTGCCGGTAACTTTCTTTGAGCTTTAGCTCAGCCTCTCGCTTTCGGGTTACATCGGTCAACACAGCCAACACCATGGTTTCACCGTCAATACTCACCGGGCTCAAGCCCATTTCTATCCAAAATAGTCGGCCGTTTTTCTTTCTGGCCTTTATCTCAGCAGTAGAATCAAGTACCTGAGTTCGGGGTTTGGTTAAAAAGTCGTTGAGTAGTTGCTTGTACTTGCTTCGTTTGTCGGGAGGCAACAATCGCAGTACATTAAGCCCGTTGAGTTCCTCATCCGAATAGCCAAACACCTCGCACGACCTTTTACTGTGCAGCACTATTTTACCTCGCTTGTTAACGAGAAATAAAGGGTTGGGGTCGGTGCGAATAACTGTTCTGAACTTTTCTTCCTGTCGAGCCAACAGCTCGGTACTTACCTTGCGGGTGTGAATATCGGCATGGCTTCCCACCACACGAATGGGTTTGCCCTCTTCGTCCCAAACAGCTTTGCACGTTGAAAGAAACCATCGGTAACTACCATCCTTTTTCTTCAACCTGAATTCCATTTCGTAGGGCACTTTATTTTGGAGATAGTTATTGAATCTTCGCCTGGCCTCTGCCCTGTCGTGCGGATGAACGAGGTCATAGAAGCCTTCAATCAAATCGGGAAGATCGCCCGGTTCATAGCCCAGGTTGTCGTACATGTTTTTAGACCAGAAAATCTTGTTTTCTTGTGGCAGCCAGTCCCAAAAGCCATTTTGTGTACTTTCCAGCGCCAACTGAAACCGCAGCTTGTGGTCCTGAAGCTCTGCTGTACGTTGCTGCACCAACTGTTCCAGGTTGGACTCGAGCCTTTCTCGCCTGATAGAACCGGCTATTGCATTGGCCAAAGTCATGAGTAATTGCTTTTCCGGCTCTGACAGTTTTCTTTCTTTGCTAAAGTCAGCAAAGCCTATGGCCCCCCAAAAATCGTCATCTACTATTATGGGAAAGAAAGCCACGAGTTTCGTATGGTCTAACCCCATATGCGCCCTTAGCTCGCTGTCGCTGTCAGAGTAAACCAACATGTAAGGTTTGCCGGCTGCCAATTCCTTGCTTAGTTTCTCCATGCGATAAAGAGGAACATCCTGATTGCGAGCAACTCGCTCAGGAATCACGGTTTTGCTCGAAAAATACTTAATGGAGCTTAGGAGCTCTCCATTCTCGTTTCTATGGTTTTTGTAAATAAAAGATGAACTAATGTCGAGATGATCGCACAGGGTATCCAGGGCAATCTGAATCCCTTCTTCCAGTTTGGAAGCTATAAGCGAATTGGTTGCATTCACTACGCCTAAAATAAAATCGTCAATCTTGGATTGAGCCATGAGATCACTCGGTAGGAATAGGATTAAATTTATGCAATTCCAAGAATAATCGGTGCTAAATCGAGTAAAGATTAAGCTATATAAACAAAGAAGGCTTCTCCATCTGAGAAGCCCCTTTTAACCAAAACACTAAATGTATATGCTAATTTCTTACCAGCCTGGCCGAAAGTCTGGCGTGTGCCAGAGTTTTTCCAGGGGTGAATTCTAAATTGTCTTTGCTAATGGAAATGTAGTTGTGCTGACCATTGTCTTTAACCCACAACAGAAGCTTCTCGCCTTCATTTACTTTGCCCAAAATTGGGTCTACATAGCCTGAATACTGCCAGTTGACCTTATAATAGTCAGAAGGAATATATCCTGAACTCTGGTTGAATCCCATGCTTTTTAGTAAACTAACAGCCTGCTCCATTGTGGGAAGTTCCCAACCTTCGGGCTTTACGGTTTCAAGTTCTTCATAAGTAAAGTGCTCTTTAGAAACTTTCGCCTGCTCATTAACCAGTGCCAAATTGCTGGTCATCCACTCTCCTGCCGAGAAGCTATGGGAGTCGAAGGCCACCTGCTCACTAGTTAGCGCATTCGCATCAGCCGATTTTTCACCCAGTGCCAGCTCTACCGGCAAATACAATAAGGGTAGCGAAACAAAGAAGGCGAAAAAGGTTTTGAGCGTTTTCATAATGCTTTACTTATGTTTCAAATGTAGAGCCTCCCCAAAGCCTTTTAGTAGGTATATTTCCTTAGATTTAAAAAATAGGTGTAACACCTAGTTGTCGATTTAGTAAGCCTTAACAATCTTTAACACCCACTAAATGACCACACTTGATGAGTGGCTTATATATAAAGGTATACTTCTATATATTTGGCTTTCTGAAATATGACCTGGTTTAAAAGTATTGGAACAACAGAGTGGGTATTTATAGGCATATTCATAATTGCCTACTCCGCATATATTATTCGAATGTTCATGGTGGCCAGGAGGCTACAAACCTCCTTTCGACCGCTCGTTTTCAAGATTTTGCTCCGTAGCATGGCCATGGCCTTGCTTATTATAGCCTTGCTGGGCCCTTCTTTTGGAGAAACCACTAAAGAGGTGAAGTCGGAGGGTAAGGATATATATATAGCGGTAGACCTATCGCAATCTATGAACGCCTTCGACATTCAACCTACCCGACTGGAGAAAATTAAATTTGAACTTAAAAACATTGTAGACGCCTTTAGTTCTGACCGCATTGGCCTGATTATTTTTAGCTCCGAAGCCTTTGTACAATGTCCTCTTACCTACGACCAGAGTGCGCTTAGTTTATTCATCAGCACTCTCAACACCAGCCTGGTGCCCAACGCAGGAACCGATTTTGGAGCTCCACTACGAATGGCCTTAGACAAGCTCGAAGATTCTGAATCGCCCATTACCCAACAAAAGGCAAAGATTGTTTTATTGATTAGCGATGGAGAAGATTTTGGCGATGAAACTGATGAGGCTGCCAAAGAGATTGTAAAAAGTGGCATTCAGTTGTTTGCTCTTGGTGTGGGAACAGAAACAGGTTCTAAAATAAGGCAGGCCAATGGTTTTAAACGAGACAGAAATGGGCAGGAGGTAGTAACAAAGCTCAACTCCAAATCGTTAAGAAAACTGGCCGTTGACACCGGTGGCAAATACTTCGAAATCAATGAAAATCAAAACGATGTAGCTCGACTCATTAGGGCTATAAACGAAGTAGAGGGCGAATTGCGCGATGCCCGAATGATCGATGCCTCGGCCAATAAGTTTTATTATTTCGTGCTGGGTGCGCTGGTGCTTTTGGCTCTGGACGCGCTCATTAGAAGAAAGACATTAAGGATATGAAATACATTATCAGCTTATTGATTATACTGGGAGGGGTTACAGATCCGGTAAATAAAATTGCCCGATCGAACAAGCTTAAGCGTACGGCCAAAGAAGCCTACGAAACAGGCCGGTATGCCGAAGCTGTTACGGCCTATGTATCTCTGCTCGATAGTTTAGAAGTAGAAGACTATAAGGCCCGTTTAAACCTAGCCCATGCAGCCTATTTACTGTCATATGGGGGAGACAACATGGGCTTATTGAGCGACATAAGCAGCGGCAAAACCCAGGTACAAGACAGTGCTCAGTTAAGCGCCATTAGCGGAGACCTTCGCTATTTTGATATTGCCGATAAGAATTACAAAACCGTTGCCGGTGCAGCAGAGCCAGTTCTTGCTTCTTCGGCCCACAATCAGCTGGGTATAATTGCCTACAAAATGAGTGAGCAATCGCCCGATGAAAAAGAGTCTTTTATGAACTCTGCCCTCAGCAATTTTAAGAATGCCTTGCTCAAAAACCCTTCTAACGAACAAGCCCGATACAATTATGAGCTGCTGAAAAAACTGCTAAGACAACAACAAGAGCAGCAACAGCAAGACCAAAAGAAAGATCAGCAACAAGAGCAAAAGCAAGATCAACAGAACAAGGATCAGAAAGACCAAAAAGATCAGCAACAAAAACAAGATCAGGAGCAAAAGAACGATCAGAACAAAGAGCAGCAAGAGCAGGAGCAGCAAAAAAACGATAAACAACAGCAAGAGCAAAAAGAGGGTGAGCAAAAAGATGACCCTATGCAAAAGCTCATGGAGAAGCTGAAGGAAATGAACATTCCGCTAGAAAAGGCTCAAATGATACTGGAGGCCATGAAAAACAATGAGATCCAGTATGTGCAACAAAAGAAGAGAAAGGCCACCCAGAAGAAAGACTCTGACAAACCAGACTGGTAAGTTGATTGACGACCGGCCGGTAGTTCAACCACAAAGCTTCTCAATTTTAAAGGTTTGTGGGAAATGAGTACTTCTTAACTAAATCCTATACCCGACATCTCCTTTTCATTCTCCTTTCAATCTTGAGCCTATTTCTTATCTTTGCTAACACTCGTTAGGAAAACTATAATTTAGATATGAAGGAAGTATATATTGTTTCTGCAGCACGTACACCAATTGGTAGTTTTGGAGGCAAACTAGCCGGTTTTTCGGCTACTCAGCTAGGCTCTATAGCTATTAAAGGTGCTTTGGAAAAAGCAGGTGTGGCTGCATCGCAAGTTCAGGAAGTCTTTATGGGCAACGTAGTTTCGGCCGGCTTAGGACAGGCTCCGGCTCGTCAGGCAGCCCTTGGTGCCGGCATCGGCCACGAAGTACCCTGCACTACCATCAATAAAGTCTGTGCTTCGGGAATGAAGTCGGTTATGCTCGCGGCACAGTCCATTATGCTCGGCCAACAAGAGGTAATAGTAGCCGGTGGTATGGAAAGCATGTCTAACATACCCTATTACATACCCAAGGCTCGCTACGGATACAAGTATGGTAATGGAGAGTTGGTAGACGGACTCTTAAAAGATGGTTTATGGGAAGTATACAACGGATTCCCCATGGGCAACTGTGCTGACAACACCGCCAGAGAAATGAACATTTCTCGCGAAGAACAGGATGAATATGCCATTAATTCGTACAAAAGAGCTGCCGCGGCTACAGAGCAAGGCAAATTCAAAAGTGAGATTATCCCCGTAGAAATTCCGCAAAGAAAAGGCGATCCTGTGATTATGGACGAAGATGAAGAATTCAGAAATGTATTCTTCGATAAAATACCGGCTCTCCGCCCGGTATTCTCCAAAGAAGGCACAGTTACTGCCGCCAATGCCTCTACGATAAACGATGGAGCCTCGGCCATGGTGCTCATGAGCAAAGAAAAAGCCGAAGAATTGGGAGTAAAACCACTGGCCAAAATCCGTGGTTTTGCCGATGCAGCGCAAGATCCGCTTTGGTTTACCACAGCCCCTGCGTTGGCCATACCTAAGGCCATGAAACTAGCCGGAGTATCTAAAGAAGAGGTAGATTTCTATGAAATTAATGAGGCGTTTTCAGTAGTAGCTATTGCTAACAACAAAACTCTGGAACTAGACAGTGCCAAGGTGAACGTAAATGGTGGAGCCGTGGCACTCGGCCACCCGCTGGGAGCCTCAGGAAACCGTATTGTAACCACCCTTTGCCATGTATTGGAACAAAACGATGGCAAAATTGGGGTAGCCGGTATTTGCAATGGTGGTGGCGGAGCTTCGGCCATTGTTATCGAGAAAATGTAGGATGACTATACTAAATATCTGAGCCTTACGTAATTTTACGTAAGGCTTTTTTTTATGAAAAGATCAATCTTCAACATCATTGCTTTTCTCGCGGTTCAGTACGTCTATGGTCAAGATACTATAAAGAAATTCTACCCTCCCGAGTTTAAAAATGTAAAAGAGGTTTACACTATTCTTGATGGAGACACCACCAAAATTCACGGTTCATACACCCGATACTATGAAGAGGGAGAAATTGCCATGAAGGGTGAGTTTGTTGAAGGAAAACCTCAGGGGCTCTTCATAGAATATTATGAAGATGGCAAGACGCTCTCTAAAACCACCTATAAGAATGGTAAGAAAACAGGCCCTTTTGAGGTCTACGCAAAAAACGGAGCACCTATTCAAAAGGGCAGTTACATAGATGGCGTTTTGAATGGAAAGGTTAAAACCTTCTACGATGATGGTAAACTTAAAGGAGAAACCACCTTTACCAACGGAATTCCCAATGGGCCTGCTATTGAGTATTTTCACAATGGCAACATAAAGCAAGAATTCACCTACCTGAACGGGAAGCAAAACGGACCGGCCAAAACCTACTACGCCAATGGGAAACCCTCTTCTGTTTTCACCTACAGCAATGGCGTAATTAACGGCACCTACGAAACCTTTTACTCCAACGGAGAGAAAGAAGGCGTTTACAACTATGTAAACGGTTACAAAAACGGAGCCTATAAGAAGTACAGCCCCAACGGGCAGTTGCTGGAAGAAGGCTCCTACATAGACGGAATAAATGATGGGGTGAGAAAAACCTACTATGAAAGTGGTGCTCCCAAAGAAGTACAGCACTTTCAGAAAGGAGCAAAAACAGGAATTAACACAACCTACTACGAAACCGGTGAGAAAATGTGGGTAGAAAACTACACCCGCATTACCAAAGATGGGGTGCTACGAGAATACTATAAGTCTGGCCAATTAAAAACCGAACAAGTATATGTAGATGGAAAAAAGGCCAAAACCTGGAAGACCTACTATGAAAATGGTCAGGTAGAAACTGAAACCCCACACGAGTCAGGCCATATAAACGGACTGGTTAAGTTCTACAATGAACAAGGGCAGCTCGTAAAATCTGTCCCATACATATATGGACGCAATACAGGAGTAGAAACTTCCTATTACGCCAGTGGTAAGAAGCATACGGAAACCAACTATCTCAATGGCCAGAAATCGGGCAGATACTACGAATATTTTGAATCGGGCGAAGTAAAAGTAAAGGGAAACCACCTCTACGATGTGAAACAAGGTACCTGGACCTATTACAACAAAGAGCAAAAACTACTCAAAACAGAAACCTATTCCCGAGGCCAGTTAATGAGCACAACAGAAAATTAATTCGCCAGCTATCAGCAAACGAATTTTGACTATTTTTACCCGATGATCGAAGGTGTTAAGGAAACTAATTTCCAGTTCCCCAATCAAACAGGATTTTATAGCGGTAAAGTAAGAGACATCTACTTTTTCAAAGACAAGTTGGCCATGGTGGCCACCGACCGCATTTCTGCTTTTGACGTAATACTACCAAGACCCATTCCTTACAAGGGGCAAGTACTGAACCAAATAGCCCAGAAATTTCTGGAAGCTACTAAAGATGTGGTTCCCAATTGGATTACCGATTCGCCCGACCCCAATGTGAGCATAGGTCTAAAATGCCAACCCTATGCGGTAGAAATGGTCATTAGAGGCTATCTGGCAGGCCATGCCTGGCGGGAGTACCGTGAAGGAAAAAGAACTCTTTGCGGAGTAAGTCTGCCCGAAGGGCTCAAAGAAAATGATAAACTTCCCACCCCTATCATTACCCCTACCACCAAGGCTAAAGAAGGCCATGACGAAGATATTTCAAGGGAAGAAATTCTCAGACAGGGCATAGTGGCCGAAGCAGAATATGTTCAATTGGAAAAATATACCCGAGCACTGTTTGAAAGAGGCACTGAAATAGCCGCCAAACAAGGGCTCATATTGGTTGACACCAAGTACGAATTTGGTAAATTCAACAATGAAATTTACCTGATCGATGAGATTCATACACCTGACTCATCCAGATACTTCTACAAAGAGGGCTATGAGAGCCGGCAGGCATCAGGAGAAAAACAAAAGCAGCTGTCGAAAGAGTTTGTGAGACAGTGGCTCATAGAAAATGGATTTCAGGGTAAGGAAGGGCAGGAAATTCCTACCATGACCAACGAGGTGGTACAGTCTATCTCTGACAGATACATTGAATTGTATGAAAAAGTGACAGGTGAAACCTTCCAAAAGCAAACTGGAACAAACGTTGTAGAACGCATTGAAAAAAACATTAAAAATTATTTAGCAAAGCATAACCTATGAAGTTTTCAATAGACAAAAAAGAGCTGTTTACCGTATTCAAACTTCAGGAAGAGAAACTAGACTCTACTCTTTCTCCTGAACTAAAATCGGAACTAGTATCCCTTCAGGCTCAAGGAGTTAAAAACCTAATACTTAACCTTTCTGAAACCAAGTATGCCGATTCTTCCGGACTAAGCGCCCTGCTCACCGGCAACAGAGCCTATACCGAAAATGGCGGAGCATTTATTCTTAGCGAAGTCACTTCTTTTGTAGATAAACTTTTAACCATCTCACAGCTAAAAAATGTTTTGACAGTTTTGGCCACTGACGAAGCTGCCAAAGACCTTATTTTGGCAAATAGCCCAAGCGAGGAAGAAGAATAAAACTTAGGTTTGAGCATCAGGGTAAAAATATTAGGCTCTAGTTCTGCCACGCCTGCGCACAGGCGAAACCACACCTCGCAGTTGGTTAATGTAGAAGGCAAGTATTACCTGGTGGATTGCGGTGAAGGCACTCAGCTACAACTCAAACGTTACAAGCTGAGGGCTCAGCGCATCAACAATATCTTTATATCGCACTTACATGGCGACCATTACCTGGGGCTTATGGGCTTGCTTTCAACCATGCACCTTATGGGAAGAAACAAACCATTGAACCTCTATGGCCCCAGGGGCTTGGCCGAAATAATTACCCTGCAACTCCGCTACTCTGAAACCATCTTCAATTATGATCTCAAGTTTATTGAAGTAGATGCCAGCCGCAGTCAGGTAATCCATGAAGATGAACTCATTTGCGTACACTCCATTCCGCTCAATCACCGCATTCCGTGCAGCGGCTTTCTGTTCGAAGAAAAAACAAAGAACAGGAGAATCCGGAGAGAAATGCTCCCCGATGACATGAGCGTAAGAAACATCATTCGCCTTAAAAAAGGAGAAGATATTTATGCTGAAGACGGTACGCTTCTGTATAAAAATAAAGACATGACGCTCCCGCCTCGTCAGTCGTTTCGATATGCCTACTGTAGTGACACCAAATATGATGAGTCCATTATACCCATAATTGAAGGGGCAGATATGCTCTATCATGAAGCTACTTTTTTAGAAGAGCATTTAGACAGAGCCACTTCTACCTACCATAGCACGGCCAAAGAAGCTGCCACTATTGCCCAAAAAGCTAACGTAGGGAAATTACTGTTAGGCCATTTTTCGGCCCGATACAAAGAACTGGAACCACTTGAGGCTGAAGCACGGGAGGTTTTTGCAGAATCGTACCTGGCTATTGAAGGAGAAGAGTTTATATTAGACAGCTAGTATGGCCAAATCCATTCTCTCCGATAAGAAAAATAGCCTTTTCATTATTCTCAGCGGTATTTTCATTACCAATGCGCTGATTGCAGAATTGATTGGAGGTAAAATTTTTTCGTTTGAAAAGACCCTTGGATTTGAACCTCTCAATACTCCCCTCTTCGGAGACTTCCTGCTGCAGTTTAACCTAACGGCCGGTGTTGTGCTTTGGCCAGTGGTATTTATAACTACCGATATCATTAATGAATACTTTGGAAAGAAAGGTGTTAGAAGAATCACATTCATTACAGTAGGGCTTATTGCCTACGCTTTTCTCGTTATTTTTCTGGCCATGAAGCTTGTTCCGGCCGATTTTTGGCTCGAAGTAAATGCTGTAAATGAAAAAGGAGAGCCTTTTGATATTAACTACGCATTTGAAAAAGTTCTCTCACAAGGCTTAAACATTATTTTTGCTTCGTTGGTAGCCTTTGTAGTGGGTCAGTTTGTAGATGTGTTTGTTTTTCATAAGCTGCGGAAAATTACAGGAAAGAAAAAAATATGGCTCAGAGCAACAGGCTCTACTCTTGTTTCGCAGCTCATCGATAGTTTTGTGGTACTCTTTGTAGCCTTTTATTTCTTAGGTCCGTGGAGTATCACTCAGGTTTTGGCCGTGGGAGTAACCAACTACATCTATAAATTTATAATTGCCGTAGGCCTTACCCCCATCCTCTACATTGCCCATTACATCATAGATAAATATTTGGGCAAAGATACAGCTGAGCAAATGATGGCCGAAGCGAGTAATGAAGCTTAAATATTTCGGGCAAAATTATCCAACACCACGGCAGTGGCTACTGCCACATTGAGCGACTCAGCTCCTCCCCGACCCGGTATTTTTATGGAGTGAGTTACCAGTGGCCTCAATTCTTCCGATATACCATGCGACTCGCTCCCCATTAGGATAACTCCGTGTTGAAGTTTCGTTTGGTAAATGGATTGACCGTCTAACAGAGCTCCGTAAACATGTCTTTCACACTCAGATAAAAAGCTTCTCAAATCGGTATAATGCACCTTTACGCGAGTAAAAGACCCCATGGTAGCATTAATTACTTTGGGGCTAAATACATCGGTAGTATCCCGACTGCAAACAATTTGCTTTATTCCATACCAATCTGCAATGCGAACAATTGTTCCCAGGTTACCCGGGTCGTTAATCTGATCCAGAGCCAGCACCATTTCCTCTTTCCAATTGGCATTGAGCGATTGTTCCGGCATTTTAACCACAGCCAGTCCGGTACTATTCGACTTAAAGGTACCCACCTGCAACAAGTCGTTCTCCTTTACTTCAAACACATCAAATTTTTTCCGAAATAACTCCTTATCTAACGTTTTCAGGTACCCCGAAGTAGCCAAAAGCGCTTCCACTTCCCAATCGGATTTGAGCACTTCCTCCACTCCTTTTGCCCCTTCTACCAAAAACTTACCTTCGGCCTGTCTATATTTTTTTAATTGCAGAGATTTAAAGTACTTTGATTGGCGTTTAGAGAGCATATTGATGTTGTTCGTGAAGCGAGGAAAAAGACTATTCTACGTATTAATCATTTCGGTTTTACTGGCCTCTTGTACGGGAGTAAAATACCTTGAACAAGGTGAAAAATTACTCTATAACCAGGAGATTGCCGGTGTAAAAAAAGCAAATAAAAATGATATAGCCGATCAGATTTTGCTTGAGCCTAATACTCGTTTCCCCATTATTGGCCCTATTGGTGCCTATATTTATGAAACCGGTGAAAGGGCCTTCGACTCCGCCAAAGTGGCTCGCGAAAAAGAAGAGTTCATAGAAGAAATTGATGCCCGAATCGAAGAACGGCAAGCCAATGGCAAATCTACCAAAAAGCTTGAAGCCAAGAAAAACAGAAAGGTAGACCGCTACAACAAGGAGTTGCGGCTTGGCAATGGGCGCATGCGCACCGGATCTCCTTTGGCCGTATACGACAGCGCATTAATTGAACAGTCGGCTGTTCGTATTAGAAACTACCTCATGAGTAAGGGTTTCAGGAAGTCTGCAGTGACCATAGAAACCAAAGAAAAAGGCCGCAAAATAACCCAAACCTTTCGCATAAAAGAAGGAAAACGCAGCTTCATAGATAGCCTAATGCTTCGTACTGGCGACACAACCATTACCCGAATTATCACCGAGGCAAAGGCCAATTCGCACTTAAAGGTGGGCGAGTATTATGACCGGGCCAACATGGAAAAAGAACAAGACCGATTGGACCTGTTGCTCCGAAACAATGGGTATTTTGAGTTTAATAAGCGATTTATAGAGTTTGTGGTCGAATACGCACCCAAGTCTGAAGACCTATGGATAACCACCATTATAAACAAGCCTGCCAACAGAGATTTTCACAAACAATTTAAGATTGACTCCATAGTGTTCAACACCAGTGGAAATGAGGAAATCTTAGATGCAATGAACTATCTGGGTATTAAATACAACTTCTCAGACATATACTTTTCTCCAAAGGTATTGGACACCCGTCTTAAGCTAGAACCTAACCAACTCTACCGATATTCTGATGTGGTGAACACCCAACGCCAACTTTTGAACATGGACATTTTCCGATTCGCCAATGTGAACTTTGACACTACACTGGTTCAAGATAAGTTTGTAGCCAACATATACACCGCACCACTGCAACGCTATCAGCTTACCCAAGAACTTGGTGTGAATGTAACGGAAGGAACTTTTGGCCCTTTCTACAACCTCTCTTTGAGAAACAGAAATACTTTTGGAGGTGCAGAAATCCTTCAGTTCAATGGTTTTATTGGCTCTGATGGTGTTTCTTCTGCTACCGAACAGGAAGGAACATTCAGTATTTCTAACCTTCAATACGGAGCCAATGTGAGCCTTACATTCCCCCGGTTCGTAACCCCTTTCAATTCGCGTGAGCTTAGCCGCAGATCGTTCAATGCCAAAAGTTCTCTGGTTTTGGGATATTCGTTTATTAACAGACCGGAGTATTCCAGGCAAAACCTTAATGGCTCATACGGTTATTCATGGCAAAACGAGAAAGGTAATATTTCCTATCGTTTAAACGTATCGGAAATTAACCTTGTAAACACATCCAGAATTGATTCGGCATTTCAAAAGCAACTGGACGATCTTGAACTACAAGGAAATACACTGGCTCAGGCCTTTAATAAATCATTTGTTTCTGCCACAAACTTCAACGCCATTTTTAATAACAACTATGGCAATACAGAAAAACCATCGGACTATTTACGTGTGTTTTTGGAAGCGGGAGGCACCATTTACAACCTGATCGGTACCGGCCTATTGGAAAGCGACTCTTTGACCTACTTTAAGTTTGGCAAAGCTCAATTGGACTACCGAAAGTATATTCCGCTGGGAGAAGACAAATCGCTGCATTGGCGTGTAAACGTGGGCTACGCCCTGCCTTATGGCGAGGAGAAGGCCTTACCTTACGAACGCTACTTCTTTACCGGAGGTAGCAACAGCAACAGGGCCTGGTTTCCAAGACGACTGGGACCGGGTTCGGCCCACCCTTATAAACTCGATGAAGATGGCAATAACGAAATAATTGATGGCCAATTGGTTCCGTTACGAACGGGCAGAGAAAGCTATCGGTTTGAGCAGCCGGGTGAGATTTTGCTAGAGCTTAGCCTGGAATACAGGGGCAATATCACCAGTTTTATCGATTGGGCTTTCTTTATCGATGCGGGCAACGTATGGCGTTTTCAGGAGTTTGCCAGTGACGACCCTTCGCAGGTACAGCGTCTTTCGACCGGTGGTGCCTTCAGCTTTTCCGATTTTTACAAAGAGATTGCTATTGGAGCAGGGCTGGGTTTGCGGTTCGACTTTAATTTCCTGGTTTTCAGGTTCGATGCCGGCCACAAAATAAAAGACCCTCGTTTTCCGGAGGGTCTGCGTTGGCAAATGCCATTCTCTCGTTCCAGACAGGGACAAACAGTTTGGAATATTGCGGTGGGTTATCCGTTCTAAGCACAATGCCTCAGTCAGGCTCAGCAATAAAAAAGCTCTTGGCAGGTTAAAAACCCTGCCTTAGCAACTTCCTGCAACCTTTTAGATTAATAGTTCAACAACTTTTCCAGCTGTGCCTCTACCTTTTCCGGAGTTGGCAGCATGGCCTTCTCCAAGTCTACATTGAGTGCAATAGCCGGCAGATTTTCGGCACCATAGGCCATAACCGGAGCGTCAAGTTCCTGGAAGCAGTGTTGAGATATTCGACCGGCCAAAGACTCGGCAAATGAATTCAACAAAGGCTCTTCGGTAAGTACCATGGCCTTGTTGTGTCGTTTAACCGCAACCTTTATCGCTTCCCAGTCAATTGGATTTAGGGTTCTTAGATCCAGTATTTCCACGCGTCCATCAAAGCGCTTGCTGGCCGCCTTGGCCCAATATACGCCCATGCCATAGGTTATTACCACACAAGACTCTCCATTTTCAACAGCTTCTTCAGAAGCTTCCTGATCTATACGGGCCTTACCCAAAGGAATAATATACTCGGAATCCGGCTCGAAAGTCTTTGCCAATTCAGTACCGGGAACTTTAGACCAATACAAGCCTTTGTGCTCGAGCATAACCACCGGGTTAGGATCGTGGAAAGCCGCTTTTATCAGACCTTTCATGTCGGCTGCATTGGACGGATAAACTACCTTTATTCCTCTTATGTTGAGCAAAGTAGACTCAACACTTCCAGAGTGGTACGGCCCACCTCCACCATAGGCCCCAATTGGCACTCTTATGAGCGACTGTATGGGAAACTGCCCCTTACTGAGATAGCAGCTTTTGGATAGTTCTTCTACTAACTGGTTAATCCCCGGCCATATATAATCGGCAAATTGAATCTCCACTATGGGCTTGGCGCCCACTGCCGACATTCCGGCTGTGGAACCTACAATGTATGCTTCCTGAATAGGGGTATTAAACACCCTTGAGTCTCCATATTTCTGGGCAAGCGTAGCCGCTTCGCGAAAAACACCTCCCAGAGTTCCGCCCACATCCTGACCATAGAAAAGTGCCTCGGGATGGTTTTTCAAAATATCATCAACTGCATGCAAAGCCGCATCAACCATCACCACCTTCTCAGCTCCTCTCGGTTTTCTTTGGCCTTTTTCTTCGGTAATTGGAGTGGGTGCAAATTCATGGTCTAAAACAGTAGCCGGATCAGGATCATCGGCATTAAGTGCTCGGGCGTATTCTGACTGAACAAAGGCTCTTGCCTCGTCTTCCAACTTCACTAGATCAGTTTCTTTGTAACCCGCAGCCTTGAGGCTTTTTCTCAACTTAGGAATTGGATCACTCTTCTGATGTATATCCAGGTCATGATCTCCTCTGTACCACTCTTTTCGCACACCTGATGTATGGTGTCCAAGCAACGGGGTTTTAGCATGAACCAATATTGGGGCTCTTTTTTCTCTTACATATTGAAAAGCCTGCTGCATGCCTTCGTAGGAGTTCACAAAATCAGATCCGTCTATACGCATGCGCTCCATACCTTTAAATCCGGCAGCAAACTCAAAAGCATCCATGGCCCGCATTTCGCTGCCCGTAGCGCTTATCCCCCAATCATTGTCTTGAATAAGGTATACAATAGGTAATTTGTGCAGTACTGCCATTTGCATGGCTTCGGAAACCTCCCCTTCGGTTACAGAACCATCGCCAAGTGAGCACAACACCACAGGCTTGTTATTGCCCTTCAGAAGGCCTTGCTCTTCCAGATAATGCAAACCGTGAGCCATGCCTGTGGCTGGTATGGCCTGCATGCCCGTAGCTGAACTCTGATGCGGTATGGTAGGGAAGCCTTCTCGCTTAAGGGAAGGGTGTCCGTAATATGTTCTTCCACCGGAAAAGGGATCGTCTTTCTTTCCCAAAAGCTGGAGCATCAACTCGTGTGGTTGCATGCCTATTCCCAACAAAATGGACTCGTCTCTATAGTAAGGGGCAGCAAAATCGTATGCTTTCAATTGAAAGGCTGCTGCCAATTGAATGGCTTCATGACCCCGAGAAGTGCTATGCACATACTTACTACAAACTGCCCGATTCTCATCGTACAGAACAGCCATATTATAGGCTGTTTGCATAAGCCGATAGGCCTTTTCTAGAATATTTTTAGGAATTTGATTCGCTGTCGTTGTCTTCGCTGTCTTCTTAATCTCTTTGGTCAAATCCATGAGGTTTTATCCTGATCTACTCGTCAAAGTTAGTCAATAATTCAATCGATTGCCGAAAAACCTAACGATCATTAGCTTTTTGATTGCACTCTGTATAGAATAAAAGGTTGTATCCGTCTAATTGTTTGGTCAGTATTTAATCTTCGCACTAAAAAGCTAATTTTGCGCCATGCCGGAGTTGACTAAAGAAGACATTGCAGCCGTTTTTAGAAATATACAGGACCATATTTGCAAGTCGCTGGAAAATGCTGATGGAAAGGCCATTTTTGAAGAGGACAAATGGCAGCGTCCGGGTGGCGGTGGCGGACGCAGTCGGATAGTGCGTAAAGGAAATATCATAGAAAAAGGTGGCGTTAATTTTTCTGAGGTTTTTGGGCCAACTCCGGAAAAAATATTGAACTCATTTGGTCTCTCAGAAGGTCATTTCTTTGCCACTGGTGTTTCTATTGTTCTTCACCCTGAAAACCCTTGGGTACCTATTATTCATATGAACATCAGGTACTTTGAAATGTCTAATGAAACCTATTGGTTTGGAGGAGGCATAGACCTTACCCCTCATTATGTAGACATGGAAGATGCCCGATGGTTTCACTCTAAGTTAAAGGCCGTTTGCGACAAACATGATCCGCATTACTACCAAGAGTTTAAGCAGTGGGCTGATGATTACTTCTATATAAAACACAGGAAGGAAACCCGGGGAATTGGCGGAATATTCTTCGATCATCTGTCGGCCGATAACGGCAAAAACAAGCAGGATATTTTCAACTTTGTGAAGGATGTGGCTCTTGCTTTCCCATCGATTTACACTCATTTTATGGCTAAGAACAGCGTGAAGCCCTTTGGCCCAAAAGAAAAGAGTTGGCAAATGCTTCGCAGAGGCCGTTATGTTGAGTTTAATCTAGTGCTGGACAGAGGTACAAAGTTTGGCTTAGAAACAGACGGAAGAACAGAATCTATACTAATGAGCTTACCTCCCATGGCGGGCTGGGAATATGATCATCAACCCAAAGAAGGATCGGCCGAAGCCCAAACATTGACCATGCTTAAAAAAGGAATCGATTGGCTGGCTTAATTTCATACCTCGAGGCACTGGACAAAGACTTGTTTCGTGTTTTAAACGGAACCCATAATGCACTATTTGATTGGTTAATGCCATGGATTAGCAATAAATACGTATGGATCCCCCTCTATGCTTTTCTGTTGTATTCACTCATAAGATATAGTAAGGCACCGGCCTGGGCAGTGTTGCTCGGCATTGGCTTGCTCATTCTTCTGAGCGACCAGACTGCCTCCGGCCTACTTAAACCTTGGGTGGAACGTTTAAGACCTTGCTACGACCCGGAGCTGGAAGGGCAGGTTCATTTATTAAAAGGTTGTGGAGGCCGATATGGCTTTGCTTCCAGCCATGCAAGCAACTCCTTTGCAGTAGCTATGTTCTGCTGGCTTCTACTTAAAGATTCGGTGCGTTACATTGGCTGGCTATTTCCCTGGGCCGCTTTGGTGGCTTACTCCCGTGTGTATTTAGGGGTGCATTTTCCTGGCGATATTCTGGCCGGTGCACTCATAGGCATTGGCAGTGGTGTAGTAATTAATTTTATATTGAAACAATTAACAATGACCCGATGGGGAAAAAAGACGCTATAGTTTACAAGTACTTCAAACGGGTGTTTGACGATTATCAGGTATTGGTTTCTGTCAATCCTATAGATTATTCAGGCACTGAGCTGATTGTTCATCCGGACGGAAAGATTGAAAAAACGGACATGCAGTTTGATGAGGATATCTATGAAGACCTGGAAGTAGATGAGTTCAAAGAAAGCAGCCCGCTGGAGTTTCAACTTTATATGAAACGGGATTTCTTTACTCGTGAAGAGGATTAACGCCCTTTGAGTTTTGCGCATTGAGTTTTCCCCGTCCAATGAATACACCTCCACTCTCTGTTTAAAAAAAACTGAATTCGATGTAAGTAAGTAGTAAAATATCCCCTCTTAGGACGTCATTGCGGAGTTTTCCTCTGAAAACTTCACATGCGCAAAGGAAAATATCCGCAATCT
>NZ_DDDQ01000145.1:34421-58533 GCF_002336325.1 Roseivirga sp. UBA1976
AAAACAGCCCTTTTTGAGAGCTTAAGGCCTGTTTTTCCGGCATGACGTTCTTTTCGTACATCGAACTCAGGTTAAAAAACTAATATTAACGGGAGACTAAAGGAGATTTTTCTCGAAGGCAAATCTTACCAAGCCGGCTAAGTTTTTTACACCTAGTTTATTGATAATATTTTTTCGGTGTGTATCTACCGTGTAGGCACTAATGGATAGTTTTTCGGCTATTTCATTGGTAGTATGTTCAAGGGCTATAAGCTTCACTATCTCAACCTCTCTTCGGGTAAGCTGCACTTCGTCTATAGCTGCCTGCGTTTTTTCAAGACTCTCCACCAACGAGTCGGTTACAGCTTGCGTGTAATATCGCCTGCCTTCATGAATCTCGCTAATAGCAAAAATCAAATCTTTCTTGCCTGCATTTTTAAGCACACATCCTTGTACTCCTTCTTCAATAAGTTGCTTGGTAAACTGGGGATTGTTGTGCATGGTTAGAATTAACGTTTTAATCTCGCGCCCCTGTTGTTTTAAAGCTCTAACCAGTTCAATACCATCCATTTCCGGCATGTTGATATCTAATAGCAGTACATCGGGCCACAAGGTTTCCAGCTTGCGCAAGGCTTCTTTGCCATTGAGAGCACTGCCAATGATGGCTATTTCATCAACTTCTGAAAAAATAGATGAAATCCCATCAATGACTACCTGATGATCGTCTACTACAAAAATCTTAATCATTTATAATTGGAATGTCTATTGAAATACTTGTACCCGCTCCTTTGCCTGAGTCTATATGAAAATTGCCGTTTAACTTATTCACTCTGGCCTTAAGGTTGCTTAACCCTATTCCTCCTCCCTTAATGCCTTCGTTTGGATTAAAGCCTTTTCCATCGTCCTCAACTATAAGGTTTACGCTGTCTTCATTACGAATGAGCTGAATGGTGGCCTCTTTGGCCTCAGAGTGTTTCAGTATGTTGCTGATTAGTTCCTGTACAATGCGGTAGAGCTGCAATTCCTGCTCACCATTTAAAGCGTTATCCAGATTGTGCTGAATAAGATGAAGCTTAATTTCACCAGATTCGTTAATTCGATCGGCCAGATCTTTCAAAGCCGGCACCAGCCCAAACTTGGCCAACACGCCAGAAAGTAGGTTGTGAGATATATTTCTCACTTCACCGGCTGCCAAGTCTAATAACTCACTGGCGGTCAGAAACTTTTTCTTCTCCGGATTATCTTGTGGCAGCTTTTCTTCCACAGCACTAAAATGAAGCTTCACCATAGATAATATACCTCCCAATCGATCGTGCAAGTCTATGGCTACGCGCTTTCTCTCCTGCTCTTGCCCTTCTAAGATCCCTTGAAGTGAAGCTATCTCCTGCTGCTGCAAAAGTTCATCGATTCGCTGCTTATTCAGTTCCTCATTTTTAGCAGCAATTGCCTTTATATTCTTACGCTTCTGGTCAATGATATATAGCCAAATGGAAAAAATGATAACCACCGCAATGGATATTATAAGTACTATTCTTTTATTCCTTTCTTGTTGAAGTGCTCTAAAACGTTGTTGCTCAGCTTCAAGTTCTGCCGAAGCTGTTTCATACTGAGCCCTGTACTCCAATACTCTATCTTCATAATTGCTGGAATAAATTTCTATTAAAAGCGAATCTGACAGATTCCAATAATAGAGTGCACTATCTGTGTTATTAAGATATTGATGAACAAATGCTAAATCTTTACTCGCGTTTCTAGCCACTTCCGTTAAGGGAATATCTAAGCTTTTAACATGAGAAAACAATAGGAAGTGTTTGGCACTATCTAAATAAGGCCTATGATTCTTCTGGTCCAGTTTAAAATGCTGGAGATAAGTACTTCCTAAAAAGTAAGTATGACTAATGGCATTTGACTTTTCTCCTACCCTTTCATACAATTCAATGGCCTCTTTTCTATACACAGATGATTTGATAAATTCTTTACGTGCATAATAATTTCCGGCCAAATTAGTGGCTGTATAAGCAAGCATTAGATAGTTATCCGGGGCATTTCTCATGTAATACTCTTGAGCCATGGTAAACATTTTAAATGCAGAGTCTAAATACAGAACCGCTTGAACAGTATCGTAGGTTGGATGTGATTCATCTAAAGCATTAAACCCAAACTGATGGTAAACCACACCTAAACCTAAATCGGCTCGTACAACAAAACTCTCGTTTCCCCATTTGCGGGCTGTCTCTTTCGCCTTTACATACTCATCAATAGCCAAATCCAGCTTTCTAATCCGATAATAAACAGAGGCCATGACAAAATATGCTCTGGTCATAAATTCATAGTTCTCCTCCATTTCTGCCGCCAGGGCAACTTGATTAGAAAGTAAAAGAGCTGAATCATATTTTGCCCCTATACTGTAGTCGTCCGCCTCTTTGATTAACCTGGTCCATTCTTGTTCCTGTTCTGTTTGGCCTAATAGAACAGCCGGCAAAAAGGCTAGACCTACTAAACACTTTAAAACTCTCGAAACCGATTTTATCATTCGCTATTAATTAGGTGCCGCTTCCTGGTGGAGGTGTAGACCCAGATTCCTCCGAGTTGTCATCCGGCTGCGGATCAGTCGGTGGATCCTCCGGATCGGGAGTTCTATTTAAATAAATTTTACCAAGACTTCTATAAAATCTTTCATCTGAAATGTTGAGTTGGTGTTTCATATGCACGCTGTTTAATTAGAAAAAAATAAACCCGGAGATAAACAATCATCAGGTAATTGTATCTGTATTGACGTATCGTGCATGGTCAGAACACAAACAAAGCTTTCTTTAGGCACGAAAGAAATACCTGAATTTAGGTATTTCTATCAATTTTTACTTCACCGTTTTCCCTTTCGTAAATTCTTAATACCTTTGCCCCCCAATGGCAGAGGGATGCGACCAGCTCCTGCTGAACTCCCCCAGGCTGGGAACAGAGCAAGGGTAGGCGGTTGTAGCGGTGCGACATCCTGATGCCTTTTTTTATTCCCTTCATTATCGTATTATCACGATAAACTTTTCAACTTCACATGTCTGTTTATCTGGCTGAATTTATCGGCACTACTATACTTCTCTATTTTGGGAATAGTGTGAATGCCGCCACTTCTCTGAATAAATCATACGCCCAGGGCTCCGGTTGGGTTATCACCACCTTAGGATGGGGGCTAGCCGTAACTTTTGGCATTTATGCTGTGGGCAATATTAGTGGGGCCCACATTAATCCGGCAGTCACAACTTCACTGGCCATGGCCGGTGAAATTGAGTGGCAAATTGTGCCGGGTTATATCATATCTCAATTACTAGGTGGAATTTTTGGAGCTACGCTAGCCTGGCTACAGTATTTACCACACTGGAGAAAAACGGAAGACCAAGCCACCAAACTGGGAGTTTTTTGTACTGCCGGAGCCATAGACCAAAAAAGTGCCAACCTCATCAGTGAAATGCTAGGCACCATGATTCTAATTGTCGGACTTATGATGATTGGCGCCAATAAATTTACCGAAGGCCTAAACCCCTTGGTGGTGGGCGGACTCATTGCTCTCATTGGAATGGCCCAAGGCGGAAGTACAGGCTATGCCATTAACCCGGCCAGAGACTTTGGCCCCCGGCTGGCTCATTTCATTCTACCCATTAAAGGCAAGGGATCCTCTAACTGGTCCTACGCCTGGATCCCCGTTTTAGGACCGTTTATAGGAGGTGGTGCCGGTGCAGCTCTTTACTATCTCATCTTTAAGGGAGTAACCAGCAGCTTGGGCTGGGCTGCCATTGGGCTTATGATCACGGCCATTATCGTTGCCATTATTGAGGAATCGAGGAAGTAAAAAAAGCTCATGAAAATAAAAAAGATAGAATTCTTTAAGGCTCACATCCCCTTAAAAAAAACATTTGCCACCTCGCTGGGCAAAAGAGATACTACCACCAGCATATTCGTTAGAGTCACCAACCAAAAGGGTCTTTGTGGTTGGGGAGAGTGTAGTCCATTTCCTCCGATTGTTGGCGAAACACCCGAAACCTGTTTTATAGTCGGAAAAATGTTGGCCGAAAAACTCCTCAATGAGGACCCGAGAGAGGTGGGCTATGTATCAAAACTCATGGATCGAATAATTTTTGGACACACGGGCATAAAATCGGCTATCGACATTGCCTGCCACGATTTATGGGCTAAAAGTTGTGACGAGCCACTCTATCTCACAATGGGCGGACGGATCGAAAAAACTATCAGAACAGACTTTACCATAAGCCTGGATTCTGTAGAGACCATGACCAACGATGCTCTTGAAAAGGTACAAGAGGGTTTTAAAACTCTAAAAATCAAGTTGGGAGATGATGCTTCCAAAGACATCAAACGTATTAAATCCATTCGTCAGGCGGTTGGCAATTCTATAGACCTAAGGGTGGACGCTAACCAAGGCTGGACTCAAAAAGAGGCGATAAGGTGTCTGAATGAAATGGCCAGTCTGAATATTCAGTACTGCGAAGAACCAATAAATAAGAGGCGTTATTACCAACTTAAGAAAGTAATTAATAACAGTCCTGTTAAAATAATGGCCGATGAGTCTCTCATGGACCATGTAGACGCCAGGAAGCTGGTAAAAGGTGGTTATTGCGATTACTTCAATATTAAGCTCGGCAAATCGAGTGGATTGTATAAGGCACGAAAAATACTTAAGGTAGCTGAACGCTACGGCATTCTTTGTCAGATTGGTGGTTTTGTAGAAAGTCGCCTACTCTTTACTGCCAATACTCACCTGGCTCATCTCTCCGACCTGGTCCGTTTCTATGACTTAGACAGCCCTCTTTTTCATCAATTCGACCCAATTGTAGGCGGAATGGAGTATCAGAAAAACTGGGATATACGAATACCCGGCCAACCGGGATTGGGTCTGGAGGTATCGGCCGACTTTTTAAAGGAGTGCGAATCGCTTACGGTAGAGTAAAGACTTTTTCCTATATTTAGAGGAGACTGCCTCTAACCGATTCAGAATAATCTTCCTAACCGCAAACCATTCTGAACCATGAAAAAAGTATTACTCTTCCTTCTACTCTTTATCTCGTTGTCTTTACCTGCTCAGAACCTGGAAACTAAGTTTGTATGCACATACGGTGAAGGCGGAACACCCGATTTGCTATGCATGCAAATGCAACGGTCGTTCTCCAGCGGAGAGGATGCTAACGAAGCAACCAAAAAAATTCTCAGAGTACTTGGCCTGGCTCCGAACTTCATTATGGTACCCTGCCCTAATATTGCCAATTGTGCCGCAGTTACCCTCAATGACGGATTTCGCTACATTGTTTATGACAGGGAGTTTATGCAAAAAATATCGAATGCCGCCAGTAATGACTGGACATCAATTAGCATTCTGGCACATGAGATTGGGCATCACTTACAGGGACACACCCTAAGAAGAACCGGCAATGAGGAATCTCGAAAAATGGAGTTAGAAGCCGATCGTTTCAGTGGGTTTGTTTTGCAGAAACTAGGTGCAAAACTTACAGATGCCCAGGCAGCCATGAACGCCATTGGCCACCCTGAAGACGACTCTTACTCAAGTCATCCGGCCAAATTCAAACGACTCAATGCCATTAAAGAAGGATGGAATGACGCAGCCGGAATAACAAATACTCCCACCACTACCACTCCGGAAACAACGACTAAAATCGAAGTTTCTAAACTTGATGTGGAAATATCTGATGCCACTTCGCTCAACTTTCATGATGTAATCCAGTCAGACAATTTTCCGATGCTCGGAGATTCGTGGAATGCCGGCTATAATTACAAAGCTGCTGTATACGATTACAATCACTGGTATGTATTCATGCAAAAAGATTTTGGTGCATGGCAGGCATATAGGCGAAGAGACAATTTTCCTAAAGACGAAATCAAAGAGTTGTGGAATAAAAATAATTCGATAATCACCAGTCTCGACTACTACAATGACGAATGGAGTCTGGTAATGACTTCCTTCGACAATAAATTCATCAAACAACGCTGGTCCACTAACGGGCAGTTTCCAGAAGAGAAAATAGAAGAATCCTGGAAAGAGGGTTACTACATTACTGAGGCGGCTTATGGGAACGGGCTGTGGGCCATAGTTTTTAACAAAACCAACAATTACGAAAAGTTCACCAATCAGTACTATGGTCGGTATGATGAGTTTCCCAAAGAAAAAATTAAGGAGTATTGGGATAAGAACTGGTTCATTACTACACTGAAGTATTTAGACGGTAAGTGGTTATTGGTAATGACCGAATATGCTGACCGAAATGCCTCCAACTACATGCAGCGCTGGAATAAAACGACCGAGTTCCCAATGGATAAACTCTTGAAAAATGACAACGAGGGTTTGAAACTTCAAAGTGTTACCTACGGTGATGGGTTTTGGGTAACCGTTATGGAGAGATGGCGATAACGACAACCGGATACCCCTTTCATCATATTATCCCATTATGGGAATTATTCTCTTTATGAGCCTGTATGTTATCGAAAAACGACCCATACACGCTCTAAACGCAATGGCCTCTGATTTGCAACCTTGTTTGGCATGGAAAAGACTATGCAAACAAATACTCAGAAAAAGACAAGCGCAGCCAACAAAGCCTTCATGATCATGGTTACAATAATTGGTGTGTTCATTAGCTATCAAACCATTATGGACATTGTAATTAGCTAATCTGATGCAGAGCAACTTCACCAACATCAGATTAGCTTTATCTATAATAACCGAATGCTATTTCTTAGCACCAATCATGAGGAGTTCGTTTAAATTAACCTCCGTAACATACCGCTTTTCGCCAGAACTCGCCTCATAACTTCTGTGAGTAAGCTTGCCCTCAAGCGCCACCTCCTGTCCTTTCGAAAGATATTCCCCTGCTATCTCAGCCACCTTACCCCAGGCCACCACATTGTGCCATTGCGTTTCTTCTACTTTATCGCCACTAGCGTTCCTGTAGGAGTCGGTAGTTGCCACTGAAAAAGTAGCCAGCTTTTTGCCACTGGCCAACACTCTTACTTCAGGATCCTGTCCCAATCTTCCAATTAACTGTACACGGTTTCTTAAATTTTGCATGATTATAAAATTTAGTTTTAACATCTGTTGGTGTCGTATCGGGTTTTCCGATTTGACACTGACAAAGTAAGAGCTGTTCACTCCGAACATTCGGTAATTAAATGGCTGTAAGTGTTTGTAGTCATTTGCAAACGGATAATTGCTGTTTTTCGCTATTTTAGACTATTCAACAAACACACCATGAACGAAAGAAAATGTCTGGAATGCGGTGAAGTGCTCCGTGGTAGGGCGGACAAAAAGTTTTGCGATGATGCCTGTAGAAACGCTTATAACAATAAGCTGAACTCAGATGCCAACAATTACATGCGAAACGTTCACTACTTGCTAAGAAGAAACAGAAGAATTCTGGAAGAACTAAATCCTGAGGGAACCTCAAAAATAGCCCGCTCAAGACTGATAGAAAAGGGGTTTGATTTTGACTATCATACAAGCACTTACACCACCCGCGCAGGAGCCACCTACTATTTCTGCTACGAGTATGGTTACTTACCTCTGGAGGGCGACCAATTGGCCCTTGTAAAGAAAAAGGAGTACATAAACTAAAGAATGCCCTGACCCAGGCTCTGCATAAACCATAACCTCCTATAGCTTAACCCACTGTAAGTTTTTCACCTTGAGAGAAGCCATGGATCTGTAGGGATACACCTTCTTCACCCTATTCCAACTCCAGATACCGGGGGTAAGCCACCATTGTTCGGGCACCCTGTAATTCAACTCTGCAAGCGCACCTAACTTTCTCAAACCCACACCACTTAAACCATTACCATTACCGGCTTCGAGCATCAACACGGCATCGGTTGCTTTATGATGTGCTACCGATATAAAAGTATGTCCGTGCTTCCATTGGCTTTTCCATCCGTGCACCACAGACCAGGGCAAAGGACGATCTTCGTTAGATTGCCTTACGGCCATTCCGGACTCCACACAGGCCGTGACCGGTGAAAAATAGTCTTCTGCCGATGGTTGAGTCATTTGACGATGGTTCCTTTCGCTCCAGCAAAAGTCGGGAAAGCTCTTGCGCCAGGCCTGTACCAAAAGAGCCTCTATAAAACCAGCACTGTGAGGCGGCTGCCCGGCATAGGCCTTGCCTATTTCTTTTTTCTCTTTCTTTGAACTATGAGCGAAATATTCCTCGTCAGTGAATTTTTCAAGTTCTTCTAGCAGCACCGATTCTTCTACAGCCCCTTCCCACTCCGTAGCAGAGCGATGTTGAGTGATGGATGTAAGTGTACGGGTAATTCGCTCTGTTATTCCCAAGTTCTCTGAACTAACCAACGGTTGCTCCTCCCTGTCCGGGTTAACAATGGCATAGTGCTCATCTTGCCAGCGCGAACAAACCCATACCTCTCCAAAATCGAGGGTCTGAACTTTCAAATAGTCCGTCTCTGGCGAAGGAAAGTTGTTCTTAATTTCTTTTATGGCATAATGTCCTTTGTCTAAGTAACCTATGGCTACCGAATTTGGATGAGGTTCCAGGAACCCTTTTATTGACCTTTTTAGCCATACAATCATAAAAACTAACGTGTGTTATTCGCAAAATTAACAGAAAATAAATAATTCATCATAAAGAAAGCCAAAACTATATCTTCGGAAAAAACAATTTGTGAATGCCTAAAATGCATGCTTTTACACTGTCTGTCGGTATAAAAAAAACACTAGCTTTGTATATCTTTCAAGCTAAAAAAACAAACATGAAGTTCTTTATTGACACCGCTAATCTGAATGAAATTCAAGAAGCCTATGACCTTGGTGTTTTGGATGGTGTAACCACCAATCCTTCACTTATGGCCAAGGAAGGCATTGCCGGAGAAGCCAATGTAAAGGCCCACTATAAAGCCATTTGCGACATTGTAGATGATAACGTAAGTGCCGAGGTAATTGCTACTGACTTTGATGGAATGATTAAAGAAGGTAAAGAACTTGCCAAGATTGACGACAAGATTGTGGTTAAAATTCCGATGATTAAGGATGGAGTTAAGGCCATTAAATATTTTACAGCAGAGGGTATACGAACCAATTGCACCCTGGTGTTTTCGGCCGGTCAGGCTTTGCTGGCAGCCAAAGCAGGGGCATCATACGTATCTCCATTTATTGGAAGGCTTGACGATATCAGCTATGACGGACTTCAGTTGATTGAACAAATTGTAGGCATTTATGACAATTACGGTTACATGACCGAAGTTTTGGCAGCCTCTATCAGACACACCATGCACCTTATTCAATGTGCCGAGATTGGTGCCGATGTAGCCACCTGCCCACTGAAGGTTATTACCAGCTTGTTGAACCATCCGCTTACTGATAAGGGACTGGCTCAGTTTTTAGCAGATCATGCCAAGGCCAATGGGTAAAACAATAGTTAAAGCTCCGGGTTATTCAAATACTCCGGAGCTAACATCAGAAATGTACATCATCAAAGTAAAAGGCAAGGCCAAAATTCCTGACTACATTCAGTTGAGAGACGAAAACTTTGTATTGATAGCCTACTTTAGAGCCGATCGTCCGCTGAAAAATCTGGACAAGTATGGACTAGAAGGCAAAGAGGTGGCGTTAAGAAAATTGATTACTGAATTGCCTTTTGGCAAACTTCAAAAACTAGAAATCTAAATGACATTTTCGGGAGAGCCAATAGTGCGCATAGTAGATGCGAGCATTTTTCAGGAAGACACTACTGTTTTAAACAACATAAACCTTAAAATAGACAAAGGTGAATTCGTTTATCTGGTTGGCCGCACAGGAAGCGGAAAAAGCTCTCTCCTCAAAACTTTGTATTGCGACCTCCCCTTACACATGGGCAGCATTCGGATTGCCGGATTCGACATTGAGAACATCAAACGAAACCAAATTCCATTACTAAGAAGAAAGCTGGGTATCATCTTTCAAGACTTTCAACTCCTGCCCGACCGTAACGTGGCCGAAAACATATATTTTGTGATGCGTGCCACCGGCTGGACAGACAAGGCAAAAATGAAAAGCCGCCTGGCCGAAGTATTAATGCGTGTAGGCCTTGGCTCTGTATCGAGCAAAATGCCTCACCAGCTCTCCGGAGGCGAGCAACAACGAGTGGTTATTGCACGAGCACTTGTAAACGAACCATCGCTGCTTATTGCCGATGAGCCTACGGGCAACCTTGACCCGGAAGTATCTGAAGGGATTTTTAAGACGTTTTTGGAAATTAACAAAAGCGGAACCGCCATTTTAATGGCAACCCACGACTTTAAGCTGATAGAAAACTACCCGAAACGCACGCTGAAGTGTGAAAAAGGCTTTGTAATTGACTCTGCCAATCCGGTAGAAAAAGCCTAGCTCAAAGGGAGTTTACCTCCATCTCTTTCTTCATTTCTTCAGGCAGTTGCTCCTGTTCAATAATTTCTAACTGACTATCTATTACATGGAGCTTTTGCCTTAATAAATGAACCAGCCGCTCCAACACCTGTTCAGAGGGTTGACTCTCCAGAAACAGTTCTCTCAGGTCAGAATAAATCTCATCCAACTCCTTCATCTCAACCTGTAAATCGAAACTAGACTCTCCTTTCACTTCAGAAAGTCGCTCTCTCTTGTTGTTAATCAATGAAGTGTAGAAGGTTTCTAACTCCTCAAAATGCTGCACACTGGCCAGTTGCTCTTCCAGAGGTTCGGATTGATTGTATTTGTCGGCCAAAAGAAAGGCTACCACTCCCAACAGGAGAATAACAGCGGCTTTCCACAGCCAAAGGCTCTGAGTTTTATTATCTCTTCTTTGGTCAAAGCCAAGTTCGGCTTCAATCTTCTGCCAGTTTTCAGGCCTTGGTTCGTGAGAATCGAACGACTCGCGGTTATTGCGAATCAACGCTTCCAATTTGTCATTATCCTGCATACTTCAATTCCTCCTTAACTATCTCTTTTAATTTTTTCTTCGACCTGTTGAATTGCGATTTGGAGGTTGACTCTGTAATTCCCAAAATTTGGGCAATTTCTTTGTGGTCGTAGCCCTCAATAAGGTATAAAGTGAGCACTAATCGATACCCCTCCGGCAACCGGTTGATCCCTTCTTTTACGAGTTGAAAATCATAGGTCACATCGGCTTCATCTTCTTTGGTTTCTAACAATGCTTCGGCATCTTCCTTACCCTCCACAGACTCTAAATCGAACCTCCTCTTCTTTACCAGGTTAATCGCATTATTAATTACTATTCTTTTAAGCCAACTACCAAAAGAGGCAGTCCCTCTATAGTTTGCCAGGTTCTTAAAAGCACTTACGAAGGACTCTTGCAACACATCTTCTGCATCCATTTCATTACCAGTTATGCGCAAACTGGTATTGTACATTGCTCTGGAGTACAGCTTGTATAGTTCATAATGAGCCAATCGGTCGCCCTGCAAACAGCGATCGATAATTCCCTGATGAATATTGTGATAACCGGTACTCAATTCTTTAAGGTCGGGCTAAAGACATCAAAGTCTGCCCAGGGTTGCATAAGAAAGATAAGGATATTCGGAGCCGACTCAAAAAATTAGGTGCCCGACAAAAAAAGAAGGCTTCTCAAACCACCACATTGCCATGAATGCCGGTTGTTTGAAAAGCCTGGTTTTAATAAAGTGCTGTTGGTTTTTATCCTTTGTTCAGTTCGGCCAGACTATTTTTGGCGGCCTCAAACTCAGGTGTAATCTCCAATGCTTTGGTAAAGTGGGTTCTGGCAGCTTCTACATTGCCTTGATCTTTGGCAATTAACCCTCTCAAATTTTGAAGAGCTGCAGCAAAGGCAACTTCCTGTACGGAGCCATCTTGTTTAGAGAGACTAATTTTATCACCATCTTTAATTTTGCTCTGCAAAATATTGAGGTTTGCCTTGGCCTCTTCATACCTATCAATCATGTACTGTAAATAAGTTATCTGATACAGAATAGTTGTATTTTCTGTATTCAGCCACATGGCCTCGTATTGTTCAATGGCTTTGTCGTACAGGCGGAGACTTTCGTAGCTCAATGCTGCAATTTCAAGGGCCACCATATTATTTGGGTGCAGTTTCACCATGTCCATAGAAACCATTGCACTTGAAACATACTGCCCATTATTGAAATATAGCTCTGCCAACGACCGAAGCACGGACGTATCTCTGGGGCTAAGAATAGCCATTTCCATTAGAGCCTGACGGGTAAGTACCCCATCGTTGTAGCGCTGCGCTCTATTATATAGCGCAACAGCCTTAGCGTATTCATTAGAAATGTAGGTGCTGTCTTGTGCAAAACTGATTTGGCTGCTCAACGTGAGTACCAGGGCCATCAGCAAAAGTCTGAACTTCATCATTTTATGGTTATTAATTCTTATCGTTTACAACAACTAAGCCTTTTTCCTCACCTAGTTTAAGTAGGAACCTGTAGGCTTCGTCAAATTCATTCTGGATTTCACCTTCCAACACTGCTTCTTTCAACGCCTCTTTGAGTTCACCAACTACGCGGCCCGGTTGAAGGCCAAAAGTACGCATAATGATTTCTCCGGTGATAACGGGTTGAAAGTTACGAATTTTATCCTTCTCCTCCACCTCGCGCATTTTTTGTTCAACCTTATCGAAATTGCTCAAAAAACGCTTCACCTTCAGGTTATTTTTAGAAGTAATATCGGCCCTGCAGAGAGTCATAAGGTCTTCAATATCGTCTCCGGCCTCATAGAGCAATCGCCTTACGGCCGAATCGGTAATTTCCTCTTTCACCAGTGGAATAGGCCTAAGATGTAGCCTCACAAGTTTTTGCACGTAGCGCATGGGCTCCCCCATGGGTAGCTTCATTCTCCTAAAAATGCCCGGCACCATTCTGGCTCCTTTATCTTCGTGGCCATGGAAGGTCCACCCCACCTTTTTGTTGAACCGCTTCGTAGCCGGCTTGGCAATGTCGTGTAATATGGCCGCCCAACGCAACCACAGGTTATCGGTGTTTTGACTTATGTTGTCTAGCACCTGCAGGGTATGATAAAAATTGTCTTTATGCGATTTATCTTCAATGGTTTGCACACCTTGTAGTGCAACCATTTCCGGAAATATCTCTTTTAGCAAACCACTATGAAACAGTAGCTTAAACCCATAAGAAGGCTCTTCGGAAAGAATAATCTTATTGAGCTCAACAATAATTCTTTCTTTAGACACAATGCCAATCCGTTCGTTCATCTGTAAAATACCTTCGAAAGTATCGGCATCAATATCGAATTTCAGCTGAGAGGCAAACCTTATGGCACGCATCATTCTTAGCGGATCGTCTGAAAAGGTTGTTTCAGGAGCCAACGGGGTTTTAATAAGCTTTTCCTTTAAGTCGTTTTGCCCGTCAAACGGATCGACCAGCTCACCATATCTGGATTCATTAAGACAAATGGCCATGGCATTGATGGTGAAATCTCTGCGGTTCTGATCGTCTTGCAAGGTGCCGTTTTCAACTACTGGTTTACGTGAGTTTCTCTGGTAAGATTCTTTTCTGGCACCCACAAACTCCAATTCCCAGTCAGACTGTTTAATGCTGGCCGTACCAAAGTTCTTGAAAACATTAAAAGGAAGCTTCCCTCCAAGAGCTCTATGCACCTCTTCTGCCAGTTGCACACCACTACCTACACACACAAAGTCTATGTCTTTACTTTCTCTTTTTAACAGAAGGTCTCTTACATAACCTCCTACTACATAGGTTTCCAACCCTAGTTTATCTGCCACCTTGCCAACGGTTTTAAAGATTGGCTCTTGTAGTTTCGAAGAAAGATTCATGAGGTTTAAGCTAAAAGGCTGCAAAGTTAGGGCTTTATTCAGGGCTATTCAAAAAATGGTCCGGGCAGTTCACACAAAGAATAAATTTGTCGGGGCGGTTTCAAATGAAAAGTCTTACCTTTGTGTCCCATAAGTTAATTTCTGTTTATCCAAACTTATGGCATCAGCTAAATACATATTCGTTACCGGTGGGGTAACATCTTCCCTTGGAAAAGGTATTATTGCGGCATCTCTTGGCAACCTATTGCAAGCCAGAGGTTACCGCGTCACCATCCAAAAATTCGACCCATATATTAATGTAGATCCGGGCACACTTAACCCCTATGAACATGGAGAGTGCTTTGTGACAGACGATGGGGCCGAAACGGATCTTGACTTGGGGCACTACGAGCGTTTCTTAAATATTAGAACCTCACAAGACAACAATGTTACAACCGGACGCATCTACTACGATGTTATAACCAAGGAACGAAGGGGCGACTATCTGGGTAAAACTGTGCAGGTAATACCGCACATTACCGATGAAATTAAACGCAACTTTTTTAAACTGGGCGAAACGGGCAACTACGATATCGTGATTACGGAAATTGGAGGTTGCGTGGGCGATATTGAATCGCTCCCGTTTATTGAAGCTGTACGCCAGGCTCGGTGGGACGTTGGCGAGTCGAACTGCCTGGTCATCCACCTAACGCTTATTCCTTATTTGAGCGCGGCAAAAGAACTTAAAACCAAACCTACTCAGCACTCTGTAAAACAATTGCTTGAGGCAGGAATTCAACCGGATATACTGGTTTGCCGATCAGAAAAACCCCTTCCAAACGACATTCGCAAAAAACTGGCTCTTTTCTGCAACGTTCAGCTCAACTCGGTTATCGAAGCACTTGATGCGGACACTATTTATGATGTGCCTTTGCTCATGAGAAAAGAAAAACTGGATGAGCGAGTGCTTACCAAGTTTAGACTTCCTCACAAAGAGCAACCGGAAGTTGAGGAATGGCGCAGATTCCTTAGTAAGCTTAAAAACCCTACCAATGAGGTAAACATTGGTTTGGTAGGAAAATATGTAGAGCTCCCCGATGCCTATAAGTCTATAGCAGAAGCGTTCATTCATGCTGGCGCCCACTTAGAGTGTAAAGTGAACATTCACTGGATTTCTTCGGAGGGTATTTCTTCCAAATCCGTACATAGAACTTTACGCGACATGGATGGGGTATTGGTAGCTCCGGGTTTTGGAGAACGTGGTATTGAAGGAAAAATTGAAGCCATTCGCTATGTAAGAGAAAATGATATACCGTTCTTTGGCATTTGCCTGGGCATGCAGTGCGCGGTGGTAGAGTTTGCCCGCAATGTATTGGGGCTTGAGGGAGCCGCTTCTTCCGAAATGGACAAAGAGACACCTCATCCGGTAATAGATCTTATGGAAGATCAAAAAAATATTCAGGATTATGGTGGCACCATGCGTTTAGGGGCTTATCCTTGTAAACTCAAAAAAGGAAGCAAGTCTTATGCGGCCTATCAAAGTACAACCATTGAAGAAAGGCACAGACACAGATATGAGTTTAACAACACATACCTGCAAGCTTTTGAAGATGGCGGAATGAAAGCAACGGGTATAAACCCTGACTCTGGGCTTGTTGAAATTATGGAAATTGCCGGCCACCCCTATTTTGTGGGTACTCAATTCCACCCAGAATTAAAAAGTACTGTCATGAATCCGCATCCACTTTTTGTGAGTTTTATTGATGCGATAGTTAAATCGAAGAAAAATTAATTAGTATACATATGGACAGAAATCAGGCCGTTGGCCTTGTCTTAATTGCGGTCTTATTGATTGGTTACTCCCTGGTGTTTAAGCCACCGGTGCAAGAGCAACCGCTTGTAACAACCGATTCTACAACGGTAAGCACTCCGGCAGATATTGCGGTAGAAAAACCCCAGACTGAAGCACCTGATGCCGTAGAGCAAGACTCTGTGCTTAGCTCTCAGTATGGTGTGTTTGCCTCTGCCATGAACGGAGAAAACAACAAGTTTCAGGTTGAAACAGAAAAGGCCAGATACAATTTTAGCACCAAAGGTGGAATCATTGAATCAGTAGAACTGAAAGAGTACCTCAACCATAGAAAAGAGCCGCTCATTCTTTTCGATAGTGAGAGTTCTAGCCTCGATCTGCAAATAGGAACAACCCATGGTATTATTGACCTGACCGATCTGTACTTTGTTCCGGACAGCCAACCCGAACTAGTTCAGGCGGGCGATTCTACCCAAATTGTATTTACAGCCACCTTGGCCGATGGCTCTACTGTACAACAAACCTATACGCTGTTTGGAGATCGTTATGACCTCCATTATAACCTCAAACTGAACGGGCTTCAGAACAAGGTACTTTCCAACGAAATAACCTGGGTTTGGGAAGACAAAATGAAGCGTTTCGAAACCAATTTGGACGATGCACGAAACAAAACCACCGTACGCTACTATACCCTTACAGAAGATTCAGACAATCTGAAAGAGATGTCTAACGAAGCTCAGCAAGAAACCATTGGTGAGGGAATAAAGTGGGCTAGTTTTTCGCAGAAGTTCTTTAATGCGGGTATTATATCTCAAAATGGATTTACCAGTGGCACCTTGTTTAACGCTCCTGTAAATGACACTTCTTATGTGGAGCTCGGGCGTATGGAGCTCAAAATGCCCGTAGACAATCTTTACAATGGAGCTGACTTTACCTATTACTATGGCCCGAACAGTTATAAAGTACTCAAAAGAGTAACAGAAGCTTATGATGACAATGTATACATGGGCTATAAACTGGTTAGCTGGGTAAATAAATATATCATTGTTCAGCTTTTCAGCTTTCTGGAACAACACATCTCCAACTATGGTGTCATCATTATCATCATAGTACTCATTATTAAACTGGCCCTTTTCCCGCTTTCCAGAAAGTCTTACCTCTCGATGGCGAAAATGAAAGTGCTAAAACCTGAGTTGGATGCGCTAAAGGAAAAAACCGGTGGCGACATGCAAAAGATGCAGCAGGAGCAGATGAAGCTTTATCGAGAAATGGGCGTGAACCCAATTAGTGGTTGTGTACCACTGCTTTTGCAAATGCCTTTCTTGTTCGCTATGTTCTTCTTCTTCCCGAATTCCATAGAACTTAGGCAAGAATCATTTCTGTGGGCCACAGACCTTTCTACCTACGATGTGCTCTTTAACCTTGGTTTTACCATACCTTTCTATGGGTCGCATGTTAGTGGGTTCACCTTGCTCATGACCCTTTCTACTCTGGCCATTACCTGGTCCAACAATCAGGTAAGTACTGTGCAGGGGCCTATGAAAAACATTGGTTATATAATGCCGGTAGTATTCATGTTTGTGTTAAACAGCTATTCGGCAGGTCTTAGCTTCTACTACTTTATTTCCAACCTGGTTACTTTCGGTCAGCAAACCATGATTAGAAGGTTTATCGATGAAGATAAAATCAGAGAGCAACTGGAGGAAAACAAGAAAAAGAATGCGACAAAAGGCAAATCTAAGTTTCAGCAAAGACTGGAGAATGCCATGAAGGCAAGCCAGGAAGCTAAGAAACAACAACAGAAAGGCCGAAAGAAGAGATAAAAGTATAAGACGAAGCGTCTCAAAAACGTAAAACTCGCTATTCTCACTTAGCCATTTAAATGGCTTATTTTAGAACGTACTGCTCTACTCGTAAACAGCAGTATTCGCTCTAATCTAAGTTCTTATACAGACAAATAGCTAAAGAATAACGATGGAATGATTTTGAGACGCTCGTTTATTGTACCCATTGGCCTTGCCAAAACACTACGATTGACCATTTCGAAACCCTCTAAACCCCACCCTACCAGCAGCTATTTAATTTCTCTCTTACTTTAAAGTACCTAAAAAACGTTGCCTTGTACTCCCCAAGGTTTCTTGGCCTCATATTTCATAAGCTTATTTCATACCCCTCATTTTAAAGGCCTTATAAAAGGGCTACTCCTTTCACACATAATAAGTCCAAGGCTATCAACACCTTAAAAAGTTATCAACGATCTACCCCTTGATTGTGTGCATAAACTCTGGATTAATCTTTCGCCTATTCTTATATCTTTGTACCCTCTACTTAACAGGAGAAAATTCAGGCCGAAACATGAAATTCACTTACTACGGACATTCGTCTTTTCTAATTGAGACCATGGGTAAGCAATTACTGTTCGACCCATTTATAACACCTAATGAGTTGGCCAAGGGAGTAGATATTAACTCCATAAAGCCCGATTACATTATACTAAGCCATGGTCATGGAGACCATGTAGCGGACGTGGAAGCTATTTACAAGCAAAGCAATGCTACCATTATTTCTACCTTCGAAGTAGTGACCTGGTTTGGCAATAAAGGGCTGGAACGTAACCATCCCATGAACCATGGCGGAGCCAAAACGTTTGACTTTGGCACCCTAAAACTGGTAAATGCTGTACATTCCAGCTCTATGCCAGACGGCAGCTATGGAGGGCACCCGGCCGGAGTAGTTATCCACAACAGTGAAGGCTGCTTCTACTATGCCGGAGACACCGCATTGACCAAAGACATGGAACTCATTGGAGAAGAGTTTAGCCTTGATTTTTCTATAATGCCGGTTGGCGACAATTTTACCATGGGGGTAAAAGATGCAATGAAAGCCTGCGAAATGGTGAAATGCAATAAGCTTATTGGTGTTCATTTCGACACCTTCCCCTATGTGGCCATTGACCATGAACAAGCTATGCAAATAGCCGAGGCCAATGGTGTAACCCTAACACTACCAACAATTGGAGAAACCCTTTCACTCTAAATATACATGGGCAAAATTATAGCCATAGCAAATCAAAAAGGCGGGGTCGGAAAAACCACTTCTGCCATGAACCTGGCCGCAAGTCTTGCCGTGCTGGAATATAAAACACTGGTGATTGATGCCGATCCACAGGCCAACACAACATCTGGCTTGGGGCACAACCCCAGAGAAATTGAAAAGAGCATTTACGAATGCATGGTGGGCAAAGCCGACATCCGTGATTGCATTATAGAAAGCGAAGTTTCCTTTCTACACCTTGTTCCTTCACACATCAATCTGGTGGGAGCAGAAGTAGAAATGGTTAACATTAGCAATCGCGAAGAAAAAATGCGCGAAGTGCTAAGCGAAGTACGCGATGAGTACGACTTTATACTCATAGACTGTGCCCCTTCTCTGGGGCTCATTACCGTCAACGCACTTACAGCTTCAAATTCCGTAATAATCCCCGTTCAGTGCGAGTATTTTGCCTTAGAAGGACTCGGTAAATTGCTCAACACAATTACTATTATACAGAAACGTTTAAATTCAAGCCTCGAAATTGAAGGCATTCTGCTCACCATGTATGACGTACGCCTGCGCCTGAGCAATCAGGTGGTCGAAGAAGTACAAACGCATTTCAAGAACATGGTTTTTGAAACCATTATTCCAAGAAATGTGAAGTTGAGCGAATCGCCTAGTTTCGGTATTCCGGCCATTGTGCACGATGCCGAAAGTAAAGGCTCACTGGCCTACTTAAGTTTGGCTAAAGAAATTGCAGAAAAGAATAAAGTTTAATTTTTGAGCATGGCAGCTAAATCTCCAAAACGTAAGAATGCATTAGGAAGAGGCCTGGGGGCACTTTTGGAGGATTCTACGAACAACACCGTTTCATCAGACATTGCCTCTTCTGCAGGTGGTAGTCTCAATGAAATTCCGTTAGACCAAATACAGGTAAACCCATATCAGCCTCGTACCCACTTTGACAGAACCGCTCTGGAAGAGCTGGCAGAAAGTATAAAAGTACAGGGGATTATACAGCCAATTACTGTTCGCAAGCTAAGCGATAAAGAATATCAGCTGATCTCAGGAGAACGCAGGTTTCAGGCTTCTAAAATAGCCGGACTGGAAAATATTCCTGCCTACATTCGTACGGCCGATGACCAACAAATGTTGGAAATGGCCCTTATTGAGAACATTCAGCGAGAAAATCTAAACGCCATTGAAATAGCCCTGAGCTACCAGCGACTGCTCGATGAATGCAACCTCAAACAAGAAGAGCTGGGAGACCGGGTAGGCAAAAACAGAACAACTGTTAACAACTATTTGCGATTACTCAGGCTGCCTCCCGACATTCAAGCCGGTATCAGAGACCAGAAAATATCGATGGGTCATGCCAGAGCTATCATTAATGTTGAAGACGTGGCCAAGCAGCTCTATATTTACAACAAGACCGTAGAAGAAGGACTTTCTGTTAGAAAAGTAGAGCAGCTGGTACGTGATTTGATGTCCAAAAGCGTTGACGACCCCAAACCTGAAAAGAAAGGCAGTAACCATCATAAAAACTATGAGGTGCAGCAAATTCAAACCAAGCTGTCTTCACACTTCGGCACACGGGTAAGTCTCAAAGCAGACGGTCAGTTTAGAGGAGAAATAAAAATTCCATTTCTTTCTACCGAAGACCTGAACCGCATTTTGGAAATCATTAGTCTATAATGCACCTAAAATCTGTTTACGCTATCGCTTTGCTTATTCTGGTGCTGAGTGCTCAAGCTCAGCAACAAAGTGGAGCTATTAAGAATGGCGTAACGTATGGCGATACGGTAAAAATCAAGAAAACAGAAGGCAAGTACTACAATCCAAAAGTGGCAGCCAGAAGATCGGCCATGATTCCCGGCTGGGGGCAAATTTATAATGACAGCTGGTGGAAGGTGCCCATACTATACGGAGGTTTCGGCACCGCCATATACTTCATCTATTTTAATGATGACCGATATCATTTTTTTAAAACAGAACTAGCCATTGAGCGGGCTAAAGACCCGCAAGATCAGAATGCCAATCGCATACGAGTTTTTAGCCGAAATGCTGATGCATGGCGCAGAAACCGTGATTTGGTGGTACTCACTATGGTTGGCATATACGGGCTTCAGATTATAGATGCCACCGTAGATGCTCACCTAAAAGGATTCAATGTAGACGATAACCTTTCGCTCAATTTGAAACCCAAGTTTGGAGTGATCAATGACGGAACTCCTTTTATTGGAATGAAGCTTACTTTACCCATAGGCAAATGAATATTTTACTTTTAGGTTATGGCAAAATGGGCCAACTCATAGATGAACTGGCCACCGCCCAAGGCCACCATGTGGTTGAACGAATTCATGTAGACAACCGTGAATTACTCGAAACACTGGATCCCAAAACCGTTGATGTAGCCATTGAGTTTAGCCAGCCTGAAGCAGCCGTTGAGAACATTAAATGGTGTCTTCAAAGACAAATTCCGGTAGCCGTGGGCACTACCGGCTGGCTTGATCAAAAACCGGAGATTGATGCCTATTGCTCGCAACACAAGGGCACTTACCTATTTGCCTCTAACTACAGCATTGGAGTAAATATATTTTTCAGACTCAATGAATACCTGGCCCAGTTAATGGCCTCGCAGGCTTATGAAGTAAGTACCAAAGAAATTCATCATACCTCTAAAAAAGATGCTCCGAGCGGCACCTCCATTACACTGGCAGAAGGCATACTGAAACACCTTACCCAAAAGAAGAAATGGGTGAATCATTCCACTAACCAGCCCAATGAACTGGCCATAGTTTCTGAGCGTATAGACCCCGCTCCGGGAACACACGAAATTACCTACACCTCTCCGGTTGATACCATTGAAATAAAACATACGGCTCATTCCCGAGAGGGCTTTGCCAGAGGAGCCATTGCCGTGGCCGAATGGCTCAAAGATCAGAAAGGTATAAAAACCATGAATGAGTTTTTGGAGAGCAAGTTCCAGGCTTAGTTACAAACACCACTTTAACTACCGAACAGACACAAGTCACTTCTATTAATTACCATATTATTTTGCACTACTTGCTTTAAAGCCCGATCTTTTATTTGCTTTTACAGAACAGTCTATTTGGAATAGGCGAGGATAAAATGAATGTTTCTTTCTCGATCTGTACGGCAAGGGTTATTGGTGAGGGCACAAATATAGAAATTAACCTCTTTCAGCTTAAGTGAGTACGTTAAACTTCTTACGTACACAAGCAACAGAACCATATAAAATATTCACACTAAATGAAACTAACCAAACATGAAATTCTTTATTGGAGTCATCGGGTTCCTTCTCTCTAATTCCCTCTACAGTTTTCAAGAAATCATTAAGGTAGAAGTCAATGAATTAAAGACCTTAAACCTCTCTCAAATAGCTACAAGCCTCGAACCTATCATTCTGGAAGTTCCTCCCAAAATGGAGGATCGGTTTTTCACCAATATAGCCTTAAATGAAGATTACATTTTCGCTCTTACACTTAGTGAGAATATGCCGGCTAACTCCAGACTACTGCAGTTTAAAAGAAGCGGAAAATTTGTTCGGGAAATTGGCGAAATGACTGAAGGTTGGAACTCACTATTCTTCGATAGCAAGAATCAAATTATAGGCGTTAATAACGGCCAAAAAATCTTTCAATATAATTATCAAGGCAAGCTTTTTGGAGAAGTTAAAGCTATTGGCAGAGACCAAATAGTTCACAGGGGTAGACACTACGCTGTCTCAATTAACTTCCCGGCTTTAGGAGAACCTATTGACTATAATCTTGTACAAACCAATGAAGCTGGTGAAGAAGAGAAACTACTAATTGAATTCCAAGACAATTCAACAGTCACGGTTGGGCAACACATGCGTTTCTCAAAACACGGGGCTGATTTATTATTGTGGAATAATATTGACCATACATTCATTCTGATTAAAGACGGCTACACTCAGGTTAAGTACAGGTTGAAATTGGACAAAGGCTTAAAAACGAGAGCTAACTCTATGATTATTGGCGATTGGCTAATACTTCCTTCGCAAAGAACTAAGCAAAATATCATCAAACTAATTAATCTAAAATCAGGTGAGTCGTTTGAGACCTTAGACCGTTACGATATTGGAATTATTGATGATATGGCCAATAATGGCTTTGTTAAACTCCATGAAACCGCAATCTATGGCGATATCGAGAATAAAATCTTCTTCCTTAAAAATGCTTCTGACATTGAGAACATCAAAAATGATTACCCCCCTGGATTTAAGGTGTTATTAATCGCTACACTCAAATAAAACATGAATTCTATATACCGCACAATAGGCTCTCTTGTATTTATCAGTCTGCTTTTATCTTGCTCTCCTTCAAAAAAAGATAACAACCTTGCTTTCATTGATATACCTGTTGAAGCGGCAAAAGAAATTAAACTCTCAACCGTAGCAATGGAAGTTGACTCCATTGCCTTAGAGACTCTTGAGAACAACCTTATTAGCCGAGTTATAAATGTAGTACACAACGATGGGTCACTCTTTGTCGGAGACATTAACGCACTTTTTAAGTTCACCTGGGAGGGAAAGTTCATTAAACAAATAGGAAGTATAGGACAAGGGCCTGGCGAATACCTTAACGTCTCAGATATTGCCTTAGATAAAGAAAAAGGGTATATCTATTTAGCCTCTAACCTAAGTCAGAAAATAGTATGTTACGACACTGATGGCAACTTTATAAGAGAGACAAAAGTTATTGGTTTAAACGGAGTAAAGTTACTTGCAGGGTCTTTGTATTGTATTTTCACACAACACAGAGGTTCAGCTACCGATAAAACTAAATGGTTTAATGATGCCTACCTTATCAAATTTAATCAGGATTTCATAGCAACAGATACAGTACTCATCAAGTCTGTAAAGGCCAATAAGGGTACCGCATCTATTTCCGATTGGACGGGAGACCGGATAATTTCTGAAGTCAATGGTGAAATTTATGTTTACATGAATGAAGTTATGAAGGAGCCCTTTGTAAGAGATACACTATTTAAGGTGAAAGATGGTGAAAAGACCGCCTCATTAAAGCTGAATTTTGGCATTACAAACCCCATGGAAGAGCATCTTTTTGTGAAGAGTATTCTCAGAACAGAGAACCATCTCCTAATAGACTTTAGCGTAGAATCATACTCGGGTATATCAGTAGTCGAATTGACAGGAAAGAAAGTTAACATAGCCAAAGGCTTTTTCCTAGATGACGTCTGGAATACCGGGTTTGCCCGGCTCATGCCTTGGAATTTAGCTAATGAAGAGTTTTATTTTATGAAAGAATCAATGGAGCTCGCTGCTGTCTTTGATGACATTAAAGGAGAAGAAAACCCCATTCTTTTTATTGTGAAATTAAAAACTGGATTTTTGTGAAATTGTGATCACTAGCAACTTTACATCACGTAATCTAGATTCTACCATTCTTGGTATATCTAATTATAGGATTACTTACTTAAGTCGCAAGAAGTATAT